>CANGEZ010000093.1 GCA_947452875.1 Chitinophagaceae bacterium | reverse complement strand
TGATGTGAATTAAAAATTCTCTCCCTAAGAAATTGTATTTATTTTTATGCAATGACTTACGAAGAAGCTTTATCCTATCTATATTCACAACTGCCCATGTTTTCTCGAATAGGCGCTGCTGCTTATAAAGAAGACATACACAATACGGTTGCACTTTGTGACGCATTAGACAATCCACAAAATAAATTCAAATCCATTCATATAGCTGGCACTAACGGTAAAGGAAGCACGAGCCACATGTTAGCAGCGATGTTGCAACAACAAGGATTTAAAACTGGATTATACACCTCCCCTCACATCAAAGATTTCGGTGAAAGAATTCGTATCAATGGAAAGATGATTGACCAAGATTTTGTTGTTGCTTTTACTGAAAAAACAAAAAGCATTTGTCAGGATATACAGCCTTCTTTCTTCGAGCTCACTGTTGCCATGGCTTTTGAATATTTCGCTTTGCATGAAGTTGATATTGCTGTAATAGAAACAGGACTTGGTGGACGACTCGACAGCACCAATATCATCAACCCAATACTTTCCATCATCACTAATATCGGTTACGATCACACGAACTTATTAGGCAATACACTGGAAGCCATTTCATTTGAAAAAGCAGGCATTATTAAAAACAATACACCTATTGTCATTGGAGAATATTTACAAGAGACAAAACCTGTTTTTGAAAAGAAAGCACATGAAATGAATGCTCCAATTCTTTACGCATCAGAAATTTATGAAACTACACTTCTAGAAAATAGTCATCAATTTTTAAAGTGCAAAGTCACAGATAAATCAAATCAACATTCTGAAATTTTTACACTCGACCTTAATGGTAACTATCAATTAAAAAATCTGCGAACCATTTTAGCTGCAGAAAAAATATTGGCAACACTTGGATTTGAAATAGATGAACCTAATGAAAAGCTCGCATTAGCAAACGTAAAAACCATTACCGGTCTGAAAGGCAGATGGGACGTGGTTTCTGAAGCTCCTTTATGCATTCATGATGTGGCACATAATAAAGATGGTATCAGTGCATTGTTACAACAATTAAAAGAAAATCACGGCAACGCTAATTATCATTTTGTAATAGGCTTTGTAAATGACAAAGACATTTCTGCTGTACTTGAATTGCTTCCTAATAATGCAAATTATTATTTTACCAATGCTCATATCCCCCGTGCGCTTCCTCATGCGGAGCTTAAAGCTTTGGCAAATGAAAAAAACTTAGTTGGAGAAAGTTATGATGATGTGAATGAAGCCATTTCCGCCGCAAAAAAAACAGCGAATGAAAATGATGTAATAGTTGTGTGTGGAAGTTTCTTTATTCTGGCAGAAGTGAATCAATAACCCAAGGACTTTAATTTTTCAAACCCATAAAACAAACAAAGCGCGTGCATGCTTTGGATGAATTCACTGTTGTGTAACATTTGTTTGACTTCCTCGATGGGCTTTAGCATGATGTCAATTTCTTCATTGGCATCGAGTTCCTGAGCTTTCACTTTTCTTCCACCTGTGGCTAAAAATAGTTTGGTGAAATTGTTCAGCACACCGGGATTTGCTGCTGTGGTTCCCAAATAAAATACTTCTTCAAATTCATATCCTGTCTCTTCAAGTAATTCACGCTTAATGGCATCATCAGGATTTTCATTAGGATCAATAAATCCACCGGGCAATTCTATAGAATATTGCTGCACAGGATGACGATATTGTTTCACCAATAAAATTTGATTGTCAGCTGTAACGGCCATGGCTGTAGCGCTTTCAGGAAGTTCCACGACAAAATAAGGATCTACAATTTTTCCGGAAGCCAATTGATATGCATCTTGACGTGCAGTAAAATACTGGTGCTTATTGATATACGTCGATGAAATAATTTTTACATCCATAAGAAAAAATTACCAGCTCATGCGGTCCTTTAATGCCTGTACTTGAGCGATATGATGTTTGCCATGCCAGGCATATAAACCGAGTATAAACCAAAGCGACATTTGTCTTTTGTATTCCGGATGCATCATCGTTCTTTCAAAATCTTTCTCATTCAGATTCATAAACAATTCATGCCATCTCAAATGTAAAGCGTGCAATAATGTAATGGACACATTGATAGGAACATTGGCTGCATCAGGAGTATTCACCCAAGTGTTTTGGTCGTAAGGTCTGATAGTAGGATTGTCTTCCGTAATGGCCAATTTACAACGAATGAATGCATTCATATGGCTATCCGCCAAATGATGCACTACTTGTTTTACTGTCCAACTACCCTCTCTATAAGGAGTATCCAATTGAAATGCGTCGAGGTTGGAAACAGTAAGCTCAAGCGATTGAGTCATAAAACGAATATCGAGCAACCTGTCTCGTAATTCATGTTCGGAGTAAGGTTGCTCGATAAACTTCCCTATGGGATAAATGATTGGATCCATTATTTTGTAACAGCAGGTTTGATTTCTCTTAAAGTAATTTCAAAAATTAATGCCGCGTTTGGAGGAATAGCACCACCAGCGCCTCTTTCACCATAACCCAATTCACTTGGAATATAAACTTTCCAATGTGCACCTTTGGTCATCAATTGTAAAATTTCTGTCCAACCTCTGATCACACCTCCCAAAGGAAAACTAGCAGGTTCGCCTCTTTTGATAGAATTATCAAATTCAGTTCCGTCGATTAATGTTCCTACATAATCAACAACTACGGTATCAACTGGAGTTGGTTTCATGCCATTGGCTTCACCTGCAGTCATGATTTCATATTGCAAACCATTAGGCAAAGAAATGACACCTGGTCTTTTTTTATTGTTGTCTAAAAATTGTTGGCATTTTGCTTTTTCACCTTCGCCTTTCTTTTTAGCGAACTCTTGTAATTTTTCTTGTAACGTCATATTCGCTTGTTCTTTATTTAATATAGTTGGGTTTCCTTTAAATATATCTTCAAAAGCTTTAAACATAGCCTCAAGATTCAAATCTGCAATGCCTTGGTCTTTCATATTTTGACCAATGCTTACACCTGCAGCATAACTGAAACTATCGATTCCATTTTTTAATTCAAATTTTGCAGGCTCAGTTGCTTTTTTATCCTGAGATTTTTTCCCTTGTGCAAATGACACATTTACTAATAAAGCACTTGCCAAGAAACATAAAAATAACTTCTTCATTATATTGATTTTTGTTTTAAAATATTTTGCAAATAAACAGAACTTTATTCATCTCTCATCTCTTTGCCGGTTAAATGTATGAAAACATCTTCCAGATTGGCAGCTTTAACTTGTTTGGGCCTTTCAAAACCGCTTTCAACAAGCTCATCAATCATTTTATCTGGTGAATCAAGCTTGATAATGCGGCCTTCATCCATAATGGCGATTCTGTCGCAGAGCTGTTCTGCCTCATCCATATAATGTGTAGTGATGATTACGGTAGTGCCATTGTCTCTGATTTCGCGAATCAAATCCCAGAGGTTTCTTCTAGCCTGAGGATCTAGTCCTGTGGTCGGTTCATCTAAGAAGATAATTTTGGGATTATTGATGAGTGTTGTTGCAATGGAAAAACGCTGCCTTTGTCCGCCACTCAGCTCTTTACTTTTATTTTTGGCTTTATCAACGAGGTTTACTTTTTTAAGCAAGGCCATTGGATCTACTTCTCTATTATACAATCCGCCGAATAATTTTATCAGTTCCACCAGATTCAATCCTGGATAAAAACCAGAAGTTTGCAATTGCACGCCAATCATTTTTTTAATGGACGATGGATCTTTATCAAGGTCAATTCCATCAACAATGATTTGTCCTGATGTTTTCGAGCGTAATGTTTCAATAATTTCAAGTGTTGTTGATTTACCTGCGCCATTGGGACCGAGCAAACCAAAAATCTCTCCTTCATATACGTCGAATGAAATGGATTTCACCGCCTTAAAATCGCCATAATTTTTTACGAGGTCTATAACTGAAATAATCTTTTTTTTCATGGTACCTGCATTCATTTTTTATATAGTGTTTTCATATTCTTCCATCATCAGCTTACTGCCGATAAAAAATGAAGTTCGCTGGTGAATTTCTGTTGGTTGTATTTCAAGAATTCTTTGTGTACCGTTTGTGGCTTTACCACCAGCAATTTCAACAATGAAAGCAAATGGATTGCATTCATATAATAACCTGAGTTTGCCTTTGGGTTTATCGATTGTAGCCGGATACATGAAGATGCCGCCTTTGATAAGATTGCGATGCACATCAGCCACCATACTTCCGATATATCTTTGCGTGTATGGACCGCCATCAGCTTTCGTTTTCTGCTGACAAATGGTTAGGTATTTCTGTACTTTCTCAGCATACTGAAAATAATTGCCATAATTCGCAGAATAGATTCTTCCGGTTTCTGGGCATTTGATATCAGGATGACTTAATGTAAATTCTCCGATAGATTGATCTAAAGTAAATCCGTTACAGCCTCTTCTAGTAGCATATACCAACATAGTGGAAGAGCCGTAAATGATATATCCCGCCGCTACTTGCTTAATGCCTTGTTGTAAGAAATCTTCTTTTTGTGCAGGTTTGCCCAGTTCACTCACACGACGAAACACACTGAATATCGTTCCAATTGAAACATTCACATCGATGTTGGCACTGCCATCTAAAGGATCAAACAAACATACATATTTAGATTGCTTGCTGATTTCATCTTCGAATACCACGATATCATCCATTTCTTCAGAACCAATTCCGGCGCAACTAATACCATGACCTAATACACCCATAAATTGGTTATTGGCAAAAATGTCCATTTTCTTTACTTCTTCGCCTTGTACGTTCATCGTTCCGGCATCTCCCAGAATATCTACCAATCCTGCTTTATTTACTTCAACATGAACCCTTTTTGCGGCAAGTCCAATATCTCTTAATAATCCAGCCAATTCACCGGTTGCATTTGGGAAATCCCTCATCTGCTGAATAGTAAACTCATCAAGGGTTTGAATTTTTCTGTTGATAACCATAAAACTTTTTAAGATTACAATGAACGAAGTTAGATTTGCAGTTGTAAAAGTAAGCTATAATCTCTTTTTTAGTTTAACAGAAGTCAATTATTTCACATCAGCTAAACGTAAATAAATGAAGGTTTTCAAATTTGGCGGCGCCAGCATCAATAGTGCAGATAGATTTAAAAATACAGCAAACATCATTCAATCATTTTCCGGTGAAAAATTATTGATTGTTATTTCTGCCATGGGCAAAACCACCAATGCGCTTGAAACCATTGTGAATGCTTATTTTGAAGGTCGCAAAGAAGAGGCATTGAAACTTTTTGAACAATTGAAAAACAATCACCTTGATTTGGTGAAATACCTGAATGTTACCCATTGGCAAGCTTCTGAAAACAAGCTCAAAGATTTATTTACAGAAATCGAATGGTTGCTACACGATAAACCGGTAAGACATTACGACTATTATTACGACCAAATTGTTTGTTGCGGCGAATTGTTCAGCAGCAGCATTTTGTGTCATTATCTGGAAGAACAAAAGTCAAAAGCAAAATGGCTGGATGTGAGAGACATCATCCGAACCGATGATAATTTCAGAGATGCAGCTATTGATTGGGAATATACCGACAACCGTGTTAAAGATTCAGTGTTGCCACTTTTTGAAGAATTCGATGTGGTCATCACGCAAGGTTTTATTGGTGCTACGGATGAAAATGAAAGCACTACTTTAGGAAGAGAAGGCAGTGATTATTCCGCAGCCATTTTTGCCAATTTGCTTAATGGAGAATCCGTAACCATTTGGAAAGATGTAGATGCGGTAATGAGTGCTGATCCTAAAAAATATCCAGATGCTTCTATTTTACATGAATTGAGTTTCACCGAAGTGATTGAAATGGCTTACTATGGTGCTCAGGTAATTCATCCTAAAACCATCAAGCCACTTCAAAATAAAAACATTCCTTTATTGGTGAAAAGCTTTCTCGACCCCAGTTTACAAGGAACCGTGATTAGCAAGGCCATAAGTAAAAATCTTCCGCCAATAATTGTAAACAAGGAAAAGCAAGTGATGATTCAGTTTAAATCGAAGGATTTTTCTTTTGTGGATGACAAGCCTGTTCAGGAGTTGCATGAATTATTCCAACAAATAAGATTGCGCCCAAATGTATCTCAGCACACGGCGATTTCATTAATCTGTTGTTTCGACGACCATGCCGAAAAAATCGATCAGCTAGCAGCCGCAGCTTCATCTATATTTGATGTGGAACTAGAAAGGAATTTATCGATGCTTACCATTAGACATTACACAGAAGAAAAAATCGATACCCTAACAAAAGGAAAACAAATCTTACTCGAACAGAAAACGGTAACAACTGTTCAGATGATTATGAGATAATCTAATTGACAACGTATTCACCTCTTCTGTTTACCAGAATTACAGGTAGTTCTTTGTTGAATTCAAAATAATCGAACACTTCGCGGATGTTTTTATTGAAATGCTGTAAATAAGCATTGTCTTTGATGGTATTGTTCAAATACTCAAGTGAAGTATGGTTGTTGTATCTCACCGGAAAGATATGTACCGGTATAAATTCTTGTCCTTGAGATTTTGCCGCCGAAGCAATCACATACAATTCTTCAATGGGTTCATCGGTAATGGCAATGCAACCAGTAGAAACACAATTTCCATGGATATAGATGGATCCACCAGGTTTTACAGAATCACTTAAAATTCTGTCTGATGCATTAGGGTAATTGATGCCTAGAGATAAATGATAATTACTGTTAGGGTTGAATTCGTTTACATGATAAAATCCTTCTGGTACTTGATAATCACCCTCCATTCTTTTTGGCCCCATAGTACCGCTTTGCATGCAAATTTTATAAGATTTAAATAATCTGAATTTATTAGATGAATCAGCTTTTACCCAAACTTCGAGTTGACGATCGTATTTAAACGATCTGATATAAATAGATGTAGGGGGCCAGTTAAGTTTTTTATTCTGAAATTGTTTGATTACTGAATCTTCAGTTCTGGATAACATAGCTGCCAAACGGTAAGCCGCTTTGTTGTCGCCAAAATAGGCATATTGTGAAAATGCAAAAGTTGACAGCATAATGCTGAAAACCAATAGAATCGGATATTTAATTTTCAAGTTTTTCATAACAGGTATAAAACGCTTTTCTCTACGAATTATTATTTAGAGAGAAAGATTTTAGAATTCATTAATCTAGACATCCTTTTTTTACGCAACGTCCCTTACGGGAGACATTGCTGAGAAGTGTGGCTATCTAGCTTATCTAGCCTATCTAGCTTATCCAGCCTATCTAGCCTATCCAGCACACCTTATTCTTATTTCCACACAAAATTCACAATCAACTGACAACCTACAAATTACCTCTCATTCCCTGCTCTCTTTCCAATGCTTCAAACAAGGCTTTAAAGTTACCTTTACCAAAACTTTTCGCGCCTTTGCGTTGGATGATTTCGAAAAATAAAGTAGGTCTGTCTTCCAGCGGTTTGCTGAAAATTTGCAATAAATATCCTTC
>CANGEZ010000092.1 GCA_947452875.1 Chitinophagaceae bacterium | reverse complement strand
GATTAAATAATGATCAGAGGTTTTAAGAGGAGCAATTGCAATCTGCCAAGTCAATCTGATTTCTTTAGTATTTAAAGGCAACCAAATCAATTCAGCTGCAATATCAACAGAAGAAACATTCAATTTTCCGAAGTATGTTTTTCCGGCTAATTGCTTAACTGGTACAATTTTTTCATTAGTCAAAATTTGTTGATCAGCTAAAACAGTTACTAACGCTTGTGTCGCATCTATTGATGGAGTTGCACTTGGAACATTAACCAGCTGTTCAATTTGACCAATTCTTCCACCAGTTGCAGAAACTAGTGTACCATTTTTAAATGCCAATACCTGCATTTTATTAAAAACTTGAATCCCTTTGAATGTTTGAATGAGATACACCATTCTGATATTGGATTGTTCGATCAAATAAGTGCTGGACACATCCAGATTATTGTAATCATTTTCCGACAAACCAATTTGTTTCAAGTTGGATTTAACAAGAGAAAGCGCCGTGTTTCTATCAGCTTGACTAACCTGTGCAAAACTGACAATTGACAATAGAATGGCGAAAACACTGAAAATAATTTTTTTCATGTACGTTGTTTGACTTTAAAAAATAAATAATAATTCTTAATGGTTTTAGAAGAGAGGAAGGATGCAATCAGAAGGTACAAATTTGAATGCGCTAAAGTAAATCTAGTTTTTGAATTAAACTATTAAAAAATGGGGTTTTTGTAGGGCATTTGGGGGGATGATTTGGAGTGAAGGATTGTGTATTTTTTGAAAAGGGGGAATTTGTGAATTGGGGGAATAAAAAACGGCTCATCGGGGATGGGATGAGCCGTTTAAAGTGATATTTGAAATGAGATTAATCTTTAAGACAACGAACGGAGAAACCGCTCTTTTTATCCCAAAGATTTTTGCCAACATGAGAATCTCTGACAGTTAAAAAAATGTCGTAAGTGTCTGTTGAGATGGTTGAATTCCAAAAAGCACAATCATTATAAATAGAAGTAAATCCTCCACTTGGATATCTCCATCCACCTCCCATGGCACTGAATCCGGTACTATTTGATGAACCACTATTTGGCGAGTTCCAACCAGTTGGAGATTTCAACAAATCACCTAATGTCCAACTTACATAATTGTCCCTCCCTGAAATTGTAGTATCAGCATACGAATCTAAATTTTTAAAAAATTTGTTCCACTCGGACAAAGTTGGTACATGCCAACCTTGTGGCGCTAATCCTCTTGGATCAGTAACCGCGTTAGGAGTAGTCCCCTTTCGCTGAATATGTTGATACTACTGACTTTCAATAAATAGCTACTTTCCTTGTGAAAATTATCGGAAAAACCTTCACTTTATCTACGGAATTGCTTACTGAATGTTCAAGAACTAACGCTAAGGTAGAGAAAATTTTGAGCTGAAAAAATAAAAAATAGAACAAATTATAAAACCTATCAAATAAGTTACATTCTGAGATATATCATATTTTATTACAAAAAAGCTATCCCATATATTTAACTTTGATACGTAATAAACAAATTTTTACCCTAACTTTGTTACATGTTTAATAGATTAATCAATAAAGAATTAGAAATTTGGCTTCAAAAACCAGACAGAAAACCATTGGTAATTAGGGGTGCTCGTCAGGTAGGTAAAACAACCGTGATTAATCAATTTTCCAAGAGATTTGAGCAATACATTTATTTGAATCTTGAAATCAAGGAAGACAAACAGCCATTTTTAAACTACAGTACTCTTGAACAATTGCTTCAGACTATTTTCTTTCTAAAAAATCAACTGCTTTCAAAAAAAGAAAACACTTTAATTTTCATTGATGAAATTCAGGAAGTCCCAGAAGCTTTAAACATTTTACGATATTTCTATGAACAAGAACCTACAATAAAAGTTATTGCAGCAGGTAGTATGCTGGAATCCATATTTGATAAAAAAATTCATTTTCCTGTAGGTCGAATTGAATATAAAGTATTAAGACCTGTTTCATTCCCAGAATTTTTGGAAGCATCAGGAGAAACAGCAGCATTAGAACAATTGCGTAAAATTCCATTTCAACAATTTGCTCATGACAAGTTACTTAAGCTGTATCATCAATATGCGATTATTGGGGGTATGCCTGAGGTAGTAAACAACTATGTTAAACACAAAGATTTTACAGCACTAAATTCAATTTTTGATTCTTTAATTAGCTCCTATCTTGATGATGTAGAAAAATATGCAAAAAACGATACCCAGATTTTACATCTACGACATGTAATCAGATCGTCATTTTCGGAAGCAGGCAAAAGAATTAAGTTCGCTGGTTTTGGCAATTCCTCCTATCGTTCACGAGAAATGGGTGAATGTCTTCGTACGTTAGAGAAAGTTTTGTTGATTCATTTAGTCTACCCGAATACCTCTACTACGCTCCCATTTCTGCCTGATTTAAAAAAATCTCCACGATTGCAAATTCTTGATACCGGGATGTTGAACCATTTTGTTGGTATTCAGAAAGAAATTTTAGGTTCAGATGATTTAAGCAAGATTTATCAGGGTACAATGATTGAACACTTAACCGGTCAGGAACTTTTAGCCAATCAATACAACGCTCTGAGTGAATTGTTTTTTTGGGTTAAAGAAAAAAAAGAATCAACCGCAGAAGTAGATTTTTTAATTTCTTTTGAAGGAAAAATAATCCCCATAGAAACCAAGTCTGGAAAAACAGGAACCCTAAAATCATTGCATTTATTTATGGATGCAGCGCCACATAATATGGCAGTAAGATTTTATGCCGGCGATGTAAACATTACTGAAGTAAAAACACCTCAAAACAAAACTTTCTTTTTGTTGAGTCTGCCCTATTATTTAGTATCGCAAATCAATGAATATTTGATTTGGTTTGAAGAACAAATACTGGAATAAGGGATTTAAAAAATACGATTTATTTATTTGATGCAAGAAAATGGAAAGCAAACCTCGACTTAAAAAATTTACTTTGAAAAAATAGAAACATACATAGATTCTATTTGTTTCACTTCTTTTTCTGAAAGCATATTAAACTCTTTTTCCTTTGCTCTTTTTGATAATTGGCCTTGATTCTGCTCTAAAAATCTAACCAAAATTGATACTAATTTGTCGGGCATTTCAAAATCATCATCCAAATAATTTTTGAATGCATCGTAATTAGCCAGATAGTTTATTTCCTTCGGAACAATATTTTCAATGGTGTCTTTAACACAATCAAACAAAAATTCAGCCTGTTTTGTAGCATCAAAAAACCTGTAATAGTCTTTGGTCTTATTAGTCACATTTACATTGTGATTGGGCGTTTCAGTCCATTCTATAAAATCCAAAAGTGGTTTTGAATAGGATTCTAAAACTATTCGGTAATTATTAATATGGTCAAGTATAGAAGATGAAACCGGGAATATTATTCCCTGATCAGTAAATTGTTTTTTTGCAAGCATATGATGAATTATGTAGCGATGTATTCTTCCATTTCCATCCTCAAAAGGATGAATAAAGACAAAGCCAAATGCAATAATTGCAGCTGCTAAAACAGCATTATAATCATCATTAATAAGCAAATGACTGCTCTCAATTAATCCTTCAATTAGCTCATTAACATCTTCAAATTTTGCTGAAATGTGCTCAGGAATTGGTTCGCCTGTAATTCGATCGTGCTCACCAACAAATCCCCCTTGGGTTCTGAAACCCATTTGAACAAACCTACTGTTTTCAATAACCAATGATTGTAATCTGATTAACTCTTCCTTTGTAAGGTCATTTAATCCTGCTTGACCAATTGCTGCTCCCCATCTTGCTGCTCTTTTACTTTTGGGACTTTCCCCTTCTATTGTGAAAGATGCTTTAGAATCTTTTAGTAGCAAAAATGCAGAGGCTCTTTGTATGATATCTTTCCTTATGCCGGCAATTTGTTTTCTACTGATTTCAATATAATTCTTTGTTATGTGGTCTTCTAATTTCTTTGATTTTTTGATTAATGGACAAAACTTATTTGTTCCAGGCAAATTATTTATCACCAAATGCCGAGATGATTTTACTCCGGAAACAGCATATTGTAATTTTTCATCGACAACTGAAACATAACTTTTCTTAGTTAAATCATTTTTGCCTTTTATTTTACTTCCGGAAATCCACTCCAGCAAAAACCATATTCTTCTTGAGTATTGTCCGGACGGTTCAATATTTACCAAAGTAAAAATCTCTTTTGAACTCAACACCTCATTCAATTTAGCAAACACCAAAAGGTTCACTCCCTCGTATTTCAGGGCGAATACTAAATGATTGTACAAGGCCTCGATTTTCGAAATTTTGTTATTATCCTCCGGTAAATATTTGTTCGGAAATACATTCCAGGTTTCTGTTTCGGCGCGTTGATTTTTTTCAGAAATCATTGTTTTGATACTCGGGACCGGAATTGGCAAATGCAGCTTTTCAATTATGGCAGTATAACCAACAATCCAACCTTGAGACGGTTTTACTTCCCCGTGAATTACAGGCGCATTGCTTGAAAAATGGGCGCTATGTTTCATTTATTATGATTTATGAGCGCAATATAGGGTATTTTTGGGCGCATAAAAATAATTATAGGCGCTTTATTAAGTAAACAAAGATAAACAGGCGCTAAAACTGCTATCCCTTTTATTAATTATAGAAGAATACAAATTACTTAAAGCGATGTTATCTACGACTCATGGCATTATTTCTTTTTCAAGTTCCTTCATTGCTATTTTTTTTTCACGAGCAAGTCCAACACGAATAACGTCTATACAAGAGAGCCATTTATACAGCTGCTCATCTTTACCAACGGCTATTGTTGCGCCCGAATAAAGCGGTGCAATAGACAGACCTCGTGTAGTTCCTTTATCGTATGGCCAAACATACTCCAATTCTGCGGTAATACGATTTTTAAAGAAAGGATGAGAGTGTCCCGTTGGGATTCCTGTTACCAGTGTACCCGGAACCTGAGGAAAAACATAATGTAACCCGTGCTGAATAAATTCAAGTAATGATTGGCGATGAACCCTTCGCCTACTCTCGTCAATCAAACCTGCAATATGACTGCGGTTGAGAGATTCTGAAATTTCAGATATGCTTATGGACAATTCACTGGCCAAATCGCGATATTGCCAATCTTTTTTGTCGTAAGTCAGTATTTTAAGCAGGATAACGATATCCTGTGGTCGCATACCATTATGTGTTTTCATTATTCAAAGATATATTATTGTTCGCGAATTGCAAACAACGAACAGAATTTTAATTTTTGATAGAAGTAATTTTCTTAGGATTTATTTGTTTGTAAAATATCTGGATACCAAAAGATGAATTAGATAATTAAGTTTGAATAGGTAAGATGAAACCCAAAAAAGGTTATCACCGCATATAATGCAATATGGGTAAAACTCGATCAAGGTTATTATATACTGATGTTATTTTTCGCCTGTGAATTCGTGTTAATTTTCAAGAATTAAGCCCAAAACCCTTGATTTTACTGCTTCAGTTCAAGTTTTTAACGCAACGGATTAACTAAGTTAATTTGTTGCAATGAATAAATATCAAAGATTATCCAATGATGAAAGAGAACAGATTGTTAGTTTTCTTTCACAAGGGAAAAGTTTAAGGCAAATAGCTCTTTGTTTAACCAGAAATGTTAGCACAGTCAGTAGAGAAGTTGGACACTTCCGTAAGACTGGTACTGTTTACAAAGCTTGGTTGGCTCAGGTTTGTTCTGAATACCTTTCAACGAAAAGGAATTTTGGTTCAAGGATTGCTAATAATCCTAAACTCCATAGCTTTATTGTTGAAAAGTTGAAGCTACGATGGTCTCCTGTACAAATAAGCCAGGAGCTTCGAAGCAGACACCCAAACAACAAGTGTATGCAAGCCAGTCATGAAACAATTTATACCTATCTCTACATGTTACCCAAAGGGGAATTGAAAAAGGAGCTTATTGGGTACTTGAGACAGAAAAAAAAGCTTCGAAAGAACCGAAAACAGTCGAAAGATTCCAGGGGTAAAATCCCCGGTATGATTAGCATCCACGAGCGACCAAAAGAAGTGGAAGATAGAATCATACCAGGCCATTGGGAAGGAGACTTGATTATGGGGAAAGACCACAAGAGTGCACTTGGCACTATAGTGGAACGAACCACAAGAGCTCTTATCCTAGTACCCTTGAAAGCTAAAGATGCAAAATCGGTTAGAAAAACATTTGCCAAAGAACTAAAAACATTGCCTAGTCAAATGAAAAGGTCAATGACATATGATCGCGGTAAAGAAATGGCTGAGCATAAACTCTTTACCAAAGAAACAAAAATGCAGGTTTTCTTTTGTGACCCTCATAGCCCTTGGCAGAGAGGTACAAATGAAAACACTAACATGCTGATTAGAGATTTCTTTCCAAAACAAACCGATTTTAGTAAGTTTACAAGAAAAGAAATCAAATATGTTCAAAAGCTTTTGAATGAGAGGCCAAGAAAAACCCTTGGCTTCAAAACTCCAAAAGAAAAATTTAAAGAACTTTTGTTGCGTTAAAAACTTGAATCTACCCTGCATAAAAAAAGGCTTTACATATTTGTAAAACCTTTAATGTGACCGCGTTAGGAGTAACCCCCTATCGCTCAATATGTTGATACTACTGACTTTCAATAAATAGCTACTTTCCTTGTGAAAATTATCGGAAAAACCTTCACTTTATCTACGGAATTGCTTACTGAATGTTCAAGAACTAACGCTAAGGTAGAGAAATTTTAGAACTGAAATGAATTTAGATGGTTATAATTTTAGCAATAAATCCGTTAAATCAGCATCGGGATTAGACTGTTTAAGTTTGATAGCCTCAAGCACTATATCAGATAAATATGGATATTTAGGGTAATCATAGTAATTATACATATAATCTACAAGCTCAGCTAAAACATCTTTAAATTTCATTTTTTTAGCATCTGCATCTGCGCCAGCAGAAATTTTCTTGTCTAAGTTGATGATTTTATTAATTGCTACATTCAGGGCATTTTTGAAATCAAGGTAGTAATCCAAATTATCTTTTAATGCCTCTAAAAGTTTAGATTGTCGTTTGATTTGACTTAGTTGATTTTGAGCTTTTTTAATTTGATTATTATCGAATTTTTCGTACAGTAGTTGTTGAGCGTTGAAGTATATCTGCAAATCATCCAATATCAACTTTACCTCTGGATTATCGCTCAAAATTTTCATATCTCGGATTATCGACTCTTTATTTGTCGTTTTTATTAAGTCATCAAATACTTGGTTTTTATAAAAATTTCCAATAATTGATAATATTTCTATTTTGCCATTATTTTTTTCTAATATGGCTGTTTTCTTTGTGTATTCTTTTTCATTTATAAGTTCTTTATCTTTTTCTGAAATATTTTGAATTAATTTTAATGCTACATTATTTAAACTATCTACATTCTTTTGCAAATTATCTCTCTCTGATTTTAGTTTGTTCTGACTCAAATCCAATACCTTTTGTTTTTCAGAAGAGATGTCTTTACG
>CANGEZ010000091.1 GCA_947452875.1 Chitinophagaceae bacterium | reverse complement strand
TCCTAAATTGTACTGAAAAGTTTTTGTATTCGTAGCAGTTGTATTCACAAGTCCGGGCATGTTGTTGTACATAAATGAAGTGTTCAAGTTTACTGTGGTTTTCAATTTTTTTACAGGAATGCTGTAATTGAAATAAGAACGTACAACCCGGTATCCATCGAGGTTTACAGGCTTTGTCAATTGCGTACCTTGTTTTAAAGTAATGCCTTGTTGAATAACAGTATCTGCTGATGCTATATAAGTTGCATTGGAGATATAATCGCTAGAACTTTGGAAGAAAATGCCGGTGAACAAACTTCTGTTGTTTTTCGTATTGGTATAACTGAATCTGCCACCGCCATATTGAGTATAAGATTGTTTCAAATCTTTATTGCCAGTACTTGCACTTACAGGATTGCTAAGATTCACAACATCCTGCAATTGAGATATGGTTGGGAATATTGTTGATGCTCTGTAAAACATTCTGATATTGCTGTATTGCGAAATCTTTTTTCTCCACGATCCATTCGGTAAAAAATCTTTGAATGTTTGATTCACATTACTTAACTGAGGAATAATCCTGTCGCTTTTTAATTCAGAAGTTTGATAGCTGACACCAAATGAAAGTTGCTCATCTTTATTTGGATTGTATCGGTAAGTAACACCACCATTTTGTGTAGTAATAGTATTATCAAATTGATTAGATAAAGCGGTATCATATTTTGAATATTGCTGACCGTCATATCCAAATGTCTTTTGGTTTGCTTTGTTTTTTTGAACAGATGGGTTGTATTCAATTTGCAATTGACCCTTACCTTTTTTACCTAAAGGTTCGTTGTATGAAATATTTCCACCTATATTGTAACCATTGGTTTTATTGTCACTGTATTGTTGTTGTAATGAATCAGGATCTAAAGGCAGTCCTGCGGCATCATAAAATCTGAATCTTGCATCTGTTGTGTTTTCGCTATAATTTCTGGTTAATGTTGTGTTGAATCCTGCAGAAAAAATTCGATTCTTTTTCGCAAAAGAATGCCTGAACATCAAATTGTTTTTCAGGTTGTAACCATTTTTATTTTTATCTGAAAGTGAATTTGAATTGTAAAGAGAATCGTCAGTGTATTTGAAACTGTTGATAGCGGCTTCACTTACTGAATTATTTTTTTGAAAATTCAAACTTGGAATTATAAAAATGGAATTGTTGGTATCTATTTTATATTCAAGTCTTGCATTAATTCTGTGATTGAAATTATCAGTATTGGAATTGCTGTTTTTAATAGTTGTCAAATCATCTTCGAAAAGTTGGTTATTGGTTAAAGATAAATTGCTGTTATTGCTGTTATTGAAAAAATAACTTGCAGTAATTGTAGTTTTAGGATTCCATTTATCACTGTAATTGATGCCAATAGCATTGGTAGTATTGATACCCGTTGCTTGATCTGTAGTGAAAGATTCTGCTGGTCCTCCCGGTCCTCTGAAATTACCCATAGACATGGGAGAGCGTTGATTGCTGCTGCTTCCTGAAATACCCAATAAATCCTGTGAACCGAAATTCTGCTGATTGATGTTATTAAAATTTCCTACAAATGACAATCTTCTGTCTTTTTTAAAAAAACTTATGTTGCCGCCCGCTGAATAAGTTTTATCGGTACCTGCGCCTGCATATATTCTTCCGAATTGCGCGTTACTAATACCTGCTTTGGTAATAATGTTGATTGATTTTTGAGAATTTCCATCGTCTATGCCTGTTAGTTGTGCCTGATCACTGAGTCTGTCGAAAACCTGAATCTTATCCACTACACTTGCTGGTATATTTTTTAAAGCCGCTGTGGCATCATTACCAAAAAAGTCTTTTCCATCAACGGTAACTTTTTTCACTTGTTCGCCATGGGCTGTGATTGTGCCATTGTTATCTATTGAAATTCCCGGCATTTTTTTAACTAAGTCTTCTGTTGTGGCATCAGGGTTTACTTTGTATTGACTTGCACTGTATTGAGAAGTATCATCTTTCTGACTTACCGCTGGCGCTTTGGCAATAATGGTTACTGTTGAAAGATCTTTTGTTTCATTTTCCAAGTAAACAGTTCCAATATTTTTATTTTCGGCGCCCATTGCTAACGAAATGGAATTTTTTTTATATCCTACCGCCGATATCATGATGTTATATTCACCCTCATTTACATTCCTAAAATTAAAATTTCCAATGCTGTCAGACACGGTATTTTGCAGCACTTTATTTTTTTCTTTTGCGATTAACGACAAACTGGCTCTTTTAATGCCAACATTATTTATTTTGTCTGCAATATTTCCGTTTAAGCGTGACTGTTGTGAAAAACCGGCAAATCCGGTGAGTAAAATTGTAATTATCAACAAATTAGCTTTCATATTTCGGGATTTATTTTGCATTTATTTAAATAGTAAAGAGTATTTTATTTTGAATTGAAAGAATTATCTTGCGACCTCAAATTTATTACGATTATGGAGTACAAAAAATTAGTAGCTGTTACCGGGCTTAGCGGTTTGTTTGAATTGATATCTTCTAAAGCCGATGGTGGTTTGGTTCGTTCTTTAGAAGACAAAAGTACCAAATTTGTAAGCAACAGAGCACATAGTTTTTCTCATTTGGAGAGCATTGAGATTTATACAACAGGCGATAACGTTAATCTGGTTGATGTTTTTAATGCAATGAAGTCTAGCACTGAAGCTTTACCTGAAGCCAATGACCCTAAATTGGTAAAAGCTTATTTCGAAAAAGTTTTTCCTCAAATGGATTTCCAACGTGTTTATGGCAGTGACATGAAAAAGATGGTAAAATGGTATGAAATTCTTGCCAAAAACAACATTGAAATTAAATTATCTGATGAAGGCACCGAAGACATGCCAGCAGAACAAGTTGCTGAGAAAAAAACGGCCTCAGCTTCAAAGTCTGCACCTAAAGCAGCCGCTGTAAAAAACGCACCAGCAAAGAAAATCAACACACCTAGAAAGATGGCTTAATATTCCGTCTTCTGATTAAAAAATAAATTCCGCCTTTGGCGGTTTTTTTCTGATATTAATTTAACATTATTCCCTGGCTTTAGCTTTAAGGCTAATACTGGGGAATATTCTTTTGACAAACATTTATTATGACTTACACAGCAGACATTCAAAAAACAGTCCGTCACAATTTGCCTAATGATTTCGTAGTAACAGATTGGAATAGTTTAGAGCCTTTTTTTAAAGAACTATTAGATAGAGATATTGCTACTGTTCCTGCTCTTGAAAAATGGCTGTTGGATCAAAGTGAATTGGAAGCTGCTATCAGTGAAGATGCTTGCTGGCGTCAAATAAAAATGACCTGCGATACCCAAAACAAAGAACTTGAAGATGCATTCAATTTCTTCTGTCTCGAAATTCAACCTCAAATACAGCCTTATGCTGATTTGCTGAATAAAAAATTATTGTCAGCACCTTCACTTCAGTCTTTGGATGCAAACAAATATTTCACTTATATCAGAAATGTAAAAAAGAGCATTGAATTGTTCAGAGAAGAGAATATTCCACTGCAAGCTGAGGTCGCTGTTTTACAACAACAATACGGACAAATAACCGGCGCCATGACTATTGATGTGGATGGTAAAACTTACACGTTACAACAAGCAGGGAAATTTTTGCAAAGTCACGATAGAAAATTAAGAGAAGAAGTTTACCATAAAATTCAACAAAGAAGATTACAGGACAAACAAAAACTGGATGAACTTTTTGATAAGCTAGTTTCCATCAGAAATACAACCGCAATCAATGCAGGCTTTGAGAGTTATATTGATTATCGCTTTAAAGAACTCGGCCGTTTTGATTATAAAAAAGAAGATTGTTTTAAATTTCATGAAGCGGTAAAATTGCACATTCTTCCTTTGGTTAATGAAATTTATAAAAAGAAAAAAGCATCGCTTGGTGTTGATCAATTAAGACCATGGGATCTGGAAGCAGAACCAGAAGGCATTACTCCATTAAAGCCATTCAAAACTGGAGAGGAGTTGTTACAGAAATCAATCGCTTGTTTTCAACAACTCAATCCTTTCTTCGCCAATTGTCTTTCTAAAATGAAAGAGATGAATCATCTTGATTTGGAAAGCAGACAAGGCAAAGCACCCGGCGGCTACAATTGCCCGTTAGCTGAAAGTGGCGCACCTTTCATTTTCATGAATGCAGCCGGACAAATGCATGATGTCACCACAATGGTTCACGAAGGTGGACACGCAGTTCATTCTTTTTTAGCGCATCATTTAGAACTTAGTGGCTTCAAAGAATATCCGATGGAAATTGCAGAAGTGGCGAGCATGTCGATGGAATTGTTCAGTATGGATTACTGGAACAGTTTTTTCGATAATGACGATGATTTACAAAGAGCAAAAGAACATCAACTGGAAAGAACCATCACCATCTTCCCATGGATTGCCATCATTGATAAATTCCAATATTGGTTGTATCAACATCCTACTCATACCCATCAGGAAAGAACGGAGGCTTGGGTGTCGATATTGAAAGAGTTTACTGATGAAGTGATTGATTTCAGTGAACTTGACGCATATAGAAGTAACGCTTGGCAAAGACAATTACATCTTTATGAAGTGCCTTTTTACTATATTGAATATGGCATTGCTCAATTAGGTGCCATCGGTATGTGGATGCAATTCAAGAAAAATAAAGAAACAGCAATTGACAACTATTGTCATGCACTAAGCTTGGGAGGTACAAAAACACTTCCTGAATTGTTTGAGTCAGCCGGACTTTCATTCGACTTTTCTCCTGAAAAAATTAAAGTATTGATGGAGTTTGTGAAATCAGAAATGGCTTAGTTTTTACAATCGTTACATGTACCTTTCACAACCATTGCAGATTGTAAAGGAACAAATCCTTTTGGAAGTTTTACCTGAGGAACGACAACATCATCCATGCAAACTGTCTTTTCACAATTCACACAAACGAAGTGCACGTGCTCATCGTGATGATGCCCTGCTTCGCATTTGTCTTTACACAAGGCGTAAAGTATTGTGTTGTCAGTGGTTGGAATCTGATGAATAATTCCATTTTCTGTAAATGTTTGTAATGTCCTGTAAACAGTTACCCTGTCGAAATTCACTGCGGTGTTTTTTTCGATATCTGCATGAGCCAAAGCGCCTTCCGTTTTTAGAAAAAGTTCGAGAATAATTTTTCTGCTATCGGTAATGCTTAGACTATTTCGTTTTAATATTTCCAGTGTTTCTTTCATTAATTTGGCGAGTTGCTGAAACCGTTAAGAAATCTTGTGTGATCTACTTTTTCTTTCATGAGTTCAGGAATATCAATCATCAATTTTGTGACTTCGTCTTCTACTAATCCATCGTAAATACCCCGTACTCTTCCGTATCTATCTACCAAAGCAAAAAACTGTGTATGTATAAATTGATTTTCGATTCTTTGAGTGCTGTCGGGTTTTCCATTATCAATCATATAACCCTGACGTGCCATTTTATACAATTGAGTTTTATCACCGGTAAGAAAAAACCATTTTTTATTATCATTGATTAAGGTACTGTCATTATTATTTCTCAATTTATAAGAACCGTCATTGATTTGATACAATTCGCCGGACAACATTCTAGACTCATAATGTTTCAATACATTGACGCTGTCAGTTTCGGGCATACATGTATGTGATAATACGAGAAAATCAGGTTCGTTTTTAAACATCTCATAAATCCTTCTCATGTTCAAATTCATTTTCGGACAAATGCCTTTGCAACTTGTAAAAAAGAAATCTGCAACATATACCTTGCCTTCTGTTTTTTGAGAAGTGATTGTTTTGCCATTTTGGTCGGTAAATGAGAACTCAGGAATGGCTGGATTGATTACCGCAAGTTTCGCATCACTAAATTGATGTTCATTTTTTATGGACAAAAAAAACAGGAGTAAAAGCACACCAAAAAATCCCAGATAGATAAAAAGCTTTTTATTTTTTGTAAAATTTATCATTGAAGCACAAAGGTAATCATCATTGCTATTTTTTTCTTTTAAAAAAACAAGAAAGTTGCAACGATATTGCAAAAGCCATAACTTTGCCCACGATGAATATTAAATTAAATTGGGATGGAATGGGTATCGCGACATCTATTTTGTGCGCTATACATTGTGGTCTTTTACCAATATTGTTGCCGGCATTACCATTATTTGGTATTAATATCATACATAACGCAACTTTCGAATGGGGTATGATAACCCTGGCATTTTTTGTAGGTATTTACTCGCTTTATCATGGATTTAAAAAACATCATCACTCTTACAAACCCATGATTATTTTTACTATCGGATTTGTGTTTTTGATTGCCAAGCAATTTTCAATTCACGAATTTATTTTTTTGATCTTTGCAGTTCCATTGATCATAACTGCACATATCAATAATTACAGATTGTGCACAAAAAATAAGTGCAATTCTCCTCATCACAAACATTAATAGATATGCGTAAACCACTCTTCACTATAGTTATTTTGCTATTGGTTTCATTCAGTATAAATGCTCAATCTAAAACAGAAAGAAAAATCATCAAGTTGTTACATGATCAAGATGAATCATGGAACAATGGTGATATCGAAAGTTTCATGAAAACATACTGGAGCAATGATTCGTTGATGTTTATTGGAAAATCAGGAGTTACTTATGGCTGGAAGAATACGATGAATAATTATAAAAAAGGTTACCCGAATGCTGATGCCATGGGTAAATTAAACTTCAATCTCATTCAGATAAAAAAGCTATCCCGAAAATATTATCATGTAACCGGTAAATGGCATCTTACCAGAACAATTGGCGATTTACAAGGCCATTTTACTTTGTTGTTGAAAAAGATAAAAGGGAAGTGGCTGATTATTTCAGATCACAGCAGCTAATTATAAATTCCAGGTTTTCTTTAAATGTTTGAGTAAAAATAATAAAGAGCCTGCAAAAAAAATATAATAAACAATATTGGTCCAGTTGGGTTTGCCTTCAAAAAATCCATAGCCCATATAAATACCTACGAACACATTAATCATCATCCATAACAATACTTTTGAAATGGTATTGACGATTAATACCAGAAAATCTCTTGTCTCATTTTCCATTCCCATGTGTGTAAGATAATACAGATGAATTAGTTTATCAATAAATTTTCAAATGAGGCGGTGTCTCCGTTGAAAACATTGAAATCTACAGGGCCTTTAATGCCATTGACTCTGCCTGTTTCATGATGTTGCCAGAAATGCCACTGACGCTTTACTCTTGGATTTTTATTTGCAGTATAATGGGCAATCCATAAAGGATAATTTTCAAATTTACCGGCAAGATGATCTTCATAAAAATCCGCATAGGTATAGATGATAGGCTTTACACCAAAATGTTCTTCTGTGTATTTTAAACAAGTGTGCAATTTTTTACAAAGCACTTCATCAGAAACGCCATTTGTATTTTCAATATCAATGACAGGAGGAAGGTCGCCTTTTTTTAAACTTACAACTTCCGAAAATAGAATGGCTTGCTGTTTTGCATCATTAGAAGCATCGAAATAATGATATG
>CANGEZ010000090.1 GCA_947452875.1 Chitinophagaceae bacterium | reverse complement strand
TTTTTGGATCGAAAAGAAAATAAAGCTTTGAAGTGTTAGGTCCGCTATAGCTGGATTCAAAAACAGAGAAGTCCTCAAGGCCATCAAAATTATAATCATCAACATCAACATTCTCAATACCCCAAAGCTCACAATCCATTTTTAGTTCCTGTAAAAGTTTATCAGTTTTCTTTTCAAATATTTTCACACCGGATACTTTCCCGAAAAAATCTTCTTTGGTTTTGCTGATTATGATTTTAAAGTATTTGTCTTTCACGGAAGCGCATTGCAGTAGCTCTTTATCAGGCCATTCAATACTGTCGCCGTAATCAATATTTGTGGTTTTTGTCAATCTGATATTCAATTCTTTATTTGTTCTGGTGTCTTTCCAAGTTCCTTCAAGACTGTCAGATTCGGCTTTGTAATTATTGAAAATCAAAGTTGCCGTGGTTTTTCCTGCAATATTTTTTTCCACCAGCGTCAGTATATTGTTTTTGAAGTGCCCGTCTGATTTGATTGGAGTGTCGTAATTGGTGTACACATAAAACGCTCGAACAAAACCGTCGGAATAAGAATAGGTTACCAGTTCGATGGGATATTTATCGATAAAGCCGCAGTAACTTGTTTGAGCAGACAGATTATTTAGTAAGAATAAAAATAAAACAAGTAAAAAATGATGTTTCAAAATATGATCTGTGTTTTATAGACAACCTGAAAACAGAAATTAGTTTTAAAAGCTATTCCTGATATTTGGAAATACAATTTATATCATAATCATCAAGATAATTCAAAGTCAAAAAAACGAAATCAAGAATTTGAAATAATTGTAAGGCGCTTCGGGAATGATACCGCCCATTGGGTAAGCCTTGTCGTAATATTGCAATATTACAACAGCAGAAAAATCACAATACTAAAAAAGAGGCATTTAAGCCTCTTTTACATTTTATTCAATAACCGAAACCATTGATTAATGTTATTCACCACTCTAATCGGAGTAATCCCCAATTTTTTCATTCGATAGTTGTAAGGTGTATTTATTAAAAACTATTCGGGTTTTGGTCGGGAGAAATTTTTATTTCTTTGATTTCCATTAAAATTTCGCTTACCATGATTTTTGTTTCTGTTGTTATTGCTTTTTGGAACAGGGTTGTTGTTGCTTGGTTTTTGAAGATGCAATTCAATATGATAAGGATGGTCCATATCAACAGGAACACTTTTTCCTATTAACTTTTGAATGTCTTTCAAATAAGGCAACTCTTCCTGTTCGCAGAAAGAAAATGCAATACCACTTAATCCCGCTCTTCCTGTTCTACCAATTCTGTGTACATAGGTTTCCGGAACATTTGGCAATTCGTAATTGATAACGTGAGTAAGTTCATCAACGTCGATACCTCTAGCAGCGATATCTGTTGCTATCAAAACGCGGGTGGTGCCGTCTTTAAAATTAGATAGCGCACGCTGTCTGGCGTTCTGAGATTTATTACCATGAATGGCTTCTGTCTTGATACCGATTCTTACTAAATCTTTTACCACCTTATCAGCACCATGTTTGGTTCTGGTAAATACAAGCGCACTTTTGATGTTGCTATCTTGAAGCAAATGAGCGAGTAAAGATTTTTTATTGTTTTTATCAACAAAGAATAACGATTGGTTAATTGTTTCTGCTGTTGATGAAACGGGTGTTACTTCTACCTTTTCAGGGTTGCTAAGAATGGCGTTAGCTAAAGATTGAATTTCTGCGGGCATAGTAGCCGAGAAGAAAAGCGTTTGTCTTTTTTGAGGAAGTTTGGTAATCACTTTTTTTACATCATGAACAAAGCCCATGTCGAGCATTCGATCAGCTTCATCCAACACAAAAATTTCAACATCTTTAAGGTTGATATAACCCTGGCTCATCAAATCAAGTAAACGACCTGGCGTTGCTACAAGAATATCTGTTCCTCTTTGTAGCGCTTGTGTTTGTGGCACTTGACTAACACCACCGAATATCACTTGATTTTTCAAACGAAGATGTCGTCCATAAGCATTGAAACTCTCTTCAATTTGAATGGCCAGTTCGCGTGTGGGTGTAAGAATCAACGCACGGATGTTTTTTTGACCAGGTTTCTGTGCGTATGGTTTGGTCAACAATTGTAGCATTGGGATAGCAAATGCTGCGGTTTTTCCGGTTCCGGTTTGTGCGCAACCTAAAAGGTCTCTGCCGTTAAGAATAAATGGAATCGCCTGTTCTTGAATTGGCGTGGGTTGAGTGTAACCCTCTTCATTAAGCGCACGTAAAATGGGCTCAATGAGTTTTAAGTCGGTAAATAACAAAATAATTAATTAAAAAATGAGTGCGGAAATGAAGATTGTCTTCATCATCAAAAGAGGTTGTTCTGAAATGGGTTCGCTAAGACACGAATCAAGTAGAAATGAAACCGGCTTTGAGCCGCTAATGAAGTAAAGATAGGCTTTTTTATTGGTTAGCCCCCTAAATCCCCCAAGGGGGACTTTGGTTGTGTTTTGTTGGTTAACCACGAATGCACGAATTATTTATTGTTTGGCGTTTGGCGTTGGCTCAATCTATATTCAAATTTTTCTTTGATAACTGCCACTTCCTTATTCCTTATTATTACTTTCTTATTATTTATTTTTCTTGCCACTAAGACACAAAGAATCATGAAGGCTTTTTCATTTCCAGATTGAATACTTCCCTCTTTGGGGGATTGAGGGGGCCGGGCCCTAAGGCGTTGTAGGCAAATCCGTTGTAGCCACAGCAATAATCTTTCCATTTACAATTACCGGAATCGACCTTGTTTTCATCCAGATGTTTCCACCGCCAGCATCAAAATAAGGAGCGGTCCAAATGGCGGCTCTGCTATCAATTGCCTGACGAAGCCAGGTTTGATTATTAATATGATAAGATGTGTCTGCAGCAAGATCAACCATCATTAAAGTATCTACATTTCTGTACCAATATGGGCTATAAGTAGCCACGCCAACCGAATCTAATAAGGTTACCGTTGAACCATAAAAATAATTGGTTGGATATCCTTTTGTCTGCAAATATTGTTTCACACGGTTTGAAATATCGGCACTTGTTGGAGGGGTTGCAACAAGCGTAGCTACAAACTCATTAAGAGTCGTTTCCACGGTTTGCTCTGGTGTAATTGTAGTATCTTTTTTACACGAAGAAAAAAACGTAATAACCATTGTAATTAATACTATAGAAGAGAATAACTTTTTCATTTTAATAATTTGTCGCAATGTAGTTATTTTATCTTATTTAATTTTAGAAGTCATTTTTTTTAATATTACAATCTGCCCCAAATGATAATGGCTGTGTTCAATTAATCCATGAATGTTTCTGTAATAGTTGCCATATTTTTCAAGACAAAAAACTTCTGACAATTTTGAATCAGGCAGTTGTTCAACAAGCGACACATAAGATTCAGCATCACTAAATAATTTATTCTTTAGGCTTTCCCAATCTAATTCAGATGTAATTTCCGGACAATCAAAACTGAATTTATCATGTGCATCCAGCGGCCCGCCCTGTAATACCTTTAGTGTTACATCAATGTAATAATCAACATGAAATACAAGTTGCGCAATGGTGTTGAATTCGTTTATCTTGGCAGTTGCCATCATCCAATCAACATCTTTAAGAGATGTTGTAAAATCAACAGAAGTCCAGTTGCCACCGAAAAACAATTGTTTAAAATGTGTGGCAATTTGATTTGAAACGTAGAATGTAGACATAAATTATTTTGTAATAGTGGTTAACCATTTTAATATCTCCTCTAAAGCAATTGGAGAAAATGTTTGTTCAATATCACCATATTCCTCCGGCGAACCTGTTTTACATTCTTGAAACAAATGATTCAATCCGGGTAATTCTTTTGTTACGAAATTTTTATTTCCACCTTTCTTCAAAGCTTTTTTTATGGCAGCTAAATCTTCTTTCGGTGGAACTTGTAAATCTTTTTCTCCGTTGATAGCCAATACAGGACATTTAACTTGCGTCAATGCGGGTTGGGGATCGTACTTCAAAAAATATTGAAACCAAGGCGATGTAATTTGTTTCAAAGTAGATTTGATGTAATCGTCAACACTCATACCTATTGATTTGGCCAATGCGGTATCTTTCTCCAATTCATTTTTTAAATAAGCAGTTAATTCAGCATTAAGGTTATTGGGCTTCTCGTTTTTTCTTACAATATCAAATACGGCTTTGTTTACTCTTTTCGTTTTTTGAATATCAGCTTCTGTTGAACCGTCAGCGCGCGCAATTAATTCTTGTTGCAACAACATAATTTGATCTCCGGATAAACCCGTTCCGGCAAGCATTACAACGAAGCCGACATTTTTATTACGCGCGGCAATCATCGGCGCAATCAATCCGCCTTCGCTATGTCCCATTAAACCAATTTTATTAGAAATGATTTCTTTTCTGGTTAATAAATAATTGAAAGCCGCTTCCGCATCGTTGGAAAAATCAAAGCTTGTTCCTTTTGAAAAAATCCCTTTTGATTTTGCTGTGCCGCGGTCATCATATCGTAAAACAGCAATACCATTTTTAGTAAGATAATCTGAAAGCACAAGGAAAGGTTTGTGTCCCATTAATTCTTCGTCTCTGTTTTGCGGACCGCTACCGCTGATGAGAACAACTGCAGGAAATTGTCCGTCTTTGTTGGGCAAAGTCAATGTACCATAAAGAGCGACAGTATCTTTTGTATTTTCAAATCTTACATCTTCAGAATAGTAGGAGTATGGTTTTTGCGGTTCTTGAGGCCTTTTCACAACAGCTTTTTCTACAAGACCTCTGGTGAGATTCAGTGGAAAAGTAAAACCATTTTGAACAAAGTTTCCTTTTATTATGGTATCGTTTTCAAGTTTGCCTTCGAAATTCATGCGAAGTTTTTCTGCGGTAATTTTTAAAGATTCATTTTCAAATTCAGTTTTAGTTGTTGGTATTCCTTTTGCGCCTTGATCTGGACTATCCATCGTTGACGCATAGCCGCTATCGGTTTTAATAACATTGAATACAACACGCAATTGTGTTCCTTGTATTTTTAATACACCGGACCATTGGCCGATTATGTTTTGGGAGAAAAGGTTGTTGAAAACGAAACAGAAAATAAATAAAAGAGAAGTTCTTTTCATTGTATAAAATTTGATAACCACGAATTCACGACTTAGATTTTTTGAATACAAATATCGTGATGTTTTGGTCGGTTACTTTTGATTTAGTTTTTAGGTACACCAAATTCAAGAATATTGGAAAAGTCGAAGAGTTGTTATCATTAAAACTCACTATCATTTCTTTATAAAAAGAGCATAATCATATCTCAATATCATGTTGAACATGCAGCACTAAAAAAATGATTTCACAAAAAATTTAGTTTAAAACCTTTATTCTAAAACCTAATAATTCTAATTAATGCTTACGTTTTTTCGGAGACACCACCAGTGATATAAACGAAATGGCGGTTACTGCTATAGCCCACATTGTTCCCATGAGAAAAATCGTTGGACTAAAAGTGGAAAGGAAGCCCGAGGCTGCGGCTGCACTGAAGATCCCAAATGTCCCTCCGACGGCCGTCAGGATCCATCCGCGTTTCTTCAACTCATGCATTTGCGACGTCTCGATGCCAATACGAATCGTTCCTGTTAAGTGGATTATTGCACCCAGTCCATTCATCAGCCTCCAGGCAAGTTCATGATTATTGCTCATGCTAATCAATGCTACAATCGCCAATAGGGATGTAAATAGTGCGCTCAGTCCGGCAAACATGAAATGAAAAACGGTGGAAGATTCGTGATTATCCAGCGATTGGTTATTTCGTCCTTCCGTAGAGAAAACCAATCCGATAAACCCAACAAGGGTGGTTGCGGTTGCAGCGTAACCAAGGAGTAGAAAAAACTGGAATTCAAGAATTTTTTCCGGCGTCATAATGGAGTTGGTTTTTTGGTTGAAAAGACAAAATAACAAAATTCGACAGATCAATCTTGTTTTATTTTTTTAATCATTATAAACACAAACAAATTTAATCCTTCGTTTGTCTTTCTTTTATTTTTTGTTGTCATCACAACTGCTCAGATAGCTGATATATTCGATTTGGTTAGTTAAAAATCTGACTTTTTTTTCTAAAACCCTAAATCAGAAGTGTCAACTGTTATTGTTATTATTTTTTT
This sequence comes from Chitinophagaceae bacterium, assembly GCA_947452875.1. Classification (GTDB taxonomy): domain Bacteria; phylum Bacteroidota; class Bacteroidia; order Chitinophagales; family Chitinophagaceae; genus Ferruginibacter. The sequence goes on along the minus strand of CANGEZ010000090.1, from coordinate 1,410 downwards.
GCCAATAGTCTTCTTTGTAGTTGTAACTAATTTGCTTTTATCATTCACGTTCATCTCTTCCTTTTTTATGTTTTCTTTGAATTCAACTTTTCCTTTTTTATCAAAATGTGTGACAGAGGTAACACTTAAACTTACACCGGCTTTCCAAAATGATGTAAGTGTTCTATTCATAGTATCTATTTCTAAATCGGAGTTTGAAAGTTCATTAGAAAATTCAAATACGTGTTTTGCAGGATTGAATAAATAGACATTGAAGAATTCGCCGCCAGCTCCTGATGCTTCCTGATTAGGATTTATAAAGTCTTTGTAGCCATCAAAATTAATGTCCTTGAAATTTTGCAATCTTGCATCAACGCTATCAATATTATTAATGGAAATAAAATCACTATCAATTAAAATCATTTGATTTGATTTGCTTTCAATTAATTGTAAAATGAAGTTTGCAAAATCTGATTTTTTACCACCAACAAATTGACAATTTGTAATAAATCTCCAATAGCATCTCAGATTATTAATGGTGAAAAAATCGCTTGTAGCATTGTTTATATTATTTGAGTCTGGTAACAAGGAGTTGCGAATGGTATCTATTGGATAATTGATAGTTTTCGGAATGCTATCTATGCTTGACAACGCTTTGTTTTTACTATTAGTATTTCCGTTTTTACAACTGCAGATTATTAAACTAAAGAGAAGAAAATAAATAAATAACTTTTTCATATAACAGACCTTAAAAGTAATTCTATTGTTTAATGAATGCTAATGTCATACGTATCATTCCAAATAAGAGAAGCTTGTCTATTGCAACCACCAAAATAATTCCCAAGAATATAAATCGTCTTTTTATGTTGTGTAATTTTCAAAATCATTGGAAAATAAACCGTTTCAAATGTTTTAAAATTGATTGAAGATTTAATTTTTCCTTTCGAAGAAATCTTACTTAATGCTAACCATTTTTTTAATTTATTATTTAATGCTTCATTGTTGCGATCAATCATACTGTCAGTAATTCCGTACATTATTTCACCACAACCCCAATTATCTTTATAGTTAAATTTCTTAGTAAGTTCTTCAGAAGCAGGAAAAATTTCATAATCAAAATTTTTCACAGCATTTCCGTTTAAGGTGTAAATATTGAATTTTACTATTCCTCCTCCACAAACCTGTGCAATTGATTTGGTATGAATTTGAAGAAGGAGCGGTATGAAGATGATGAAACGCAAAAATTTCAATTTCATTTCAAAGTTTTTCTGTTTTTAAAAAAAGAAATTAATCTTTCAGTTATCATCCCGTAAAACATGCAATTTATTGCTAGTCCGAGTAAATATAATAATCTGTGACTTGAAAATAAACAATCTAGTTTTTTTAACTCAAGCCTTTTCTATGTTTAATTCCGAAATAAATTAAACCACT
>CANGEZ010000089.1 GCA_947452875.1 Chitinophagaceae bacterium | reverse complement strand
CATGTATTTCCGCCATCAGTACTTTCTTCCCACTGATATTCAATAGGATTTCCTGAAATAGATATTGATGTAAAGGTTGCTGTTCCATTTTCACAAATAAACTCGTTTTGAGGTGTAGAAACGCCTCCAGGTAAAATTGGATTTGAAACTGTAACAGGAACTACAAGCGGACTTGAACTGCAATTTCCTGTATTTACGATAACAGTATAATCAGTAGAAGTTGTTGGAGCAGCATAAACTGTATTTACAGCACCACCAGTGTAAGCCGTAGTTAAAGCAGCATCAGTAAATAATCCTGTAGTAGGAGACCAAGTTCCTGAAGCCAAAATTGGAGATGTGTAAGTGATATCAAGCTGCCAATCTACTAAAGTACCTTCATCACCAAATGCAGCATCAGCAATTACTAATTTCCAATCGCCATTTAGTGTAGTAAGCATTTCTGGCCAATCTGTAGCCGTTTGAACATAAGCAGTTGGTCCAAAACCAGCACGCTTCTCAGCTGCGAATGTTCCTGTACGAGGAGCAGCCGCACCACTGATTCCAGTATTTGATGTTGAACTAATTACTGTATTTGTGAAGTTATCAGTAGAATTACCACCACCGCCATTGTTTAACTTTCCAACAAGGTTCAAAATCTGACCATTAGGAGCTACAAGGTTGATTGTTACATCTCCAACCCAAGTATGGGTGATGTTGAATTTCACACTGATATCAGCAACAACTGCATTAGCAGGAATGTTAGAAGTTGTAATAGCAGGAGATTCTATACCAGCAGGATCAGCATCAGTAATGATAATATTCAATGGACCAGAAACTGCAGTTGCTGTTACACTTGCAGAAGCTGAGTTGGTAATTTGTAAAGCTTGAGAACTTCCGTTACAAATATTAGCAGAAGCAGGATTTACAGTAGCCGTTAACGGATTAACAGTTAAAGTTGCAATGCCAGAGAAATCTACAGCTGTACAAGATCCAGTAAATACAGCACGGTATTGATAGCCGCTCATATTGCTAGTTGCACCTGTAATTGTAAGTGTATTTGTAGTAGCACCTGAGAACATACCGCCGTTAGTAACTAAAGTCCAAGTTGATGTAGGACTTGTTCTTTGCTCCCAAGTAAATGAAGGATTGTCTCCGTTTGCAGAGGCTGTAAATGTGACATTTCCACCGCAACTTGTAGATTGGCTTGTTGGAGAAGCCGCAAGAGTAACTGGTACGCATGCACGAAGATCTACAAGGTAATCTTCAGTTTCGCCCCAAGTATAAGTTCCGCAAGGATTGATGTTACCAGGAGTGCCTGTTTCAACACAAACTACTCTCATTAAAGTAGTACCTAAAACTGCACTAGCAGGAATGAATGCGTTTCCGTTTTCAATATGAGGTCCCTGAGTACCAGCTGAAGAAACATAAACTTTTTCAGAGGCTTCAAGAGATCCATTGTGGTTGTAATCGATCCAAACAGCAACACTGTTGGTATAGTTACCACCGCAAGTTCCAACCTGAACAGAAATCGGGTTCGTACCACCAGCGATTACAACGCCTGGAGCAGGAGCGCCTGTTCCAGAAGTATAGTTTGAATATTTATTTTGAACAGAACCAAATCCTGGAGCTAATGTTGAACAAGTAGATGAATTGTCCAGTGTTCCGATTTTTACTCTTAAGATCTCTTCGTCTGCAGTACTTGTTGCAGATGAAGTACAATAACATCCTGAAGCAGGAGTTTGATTAACTTGAACAGGCACAGAGTACCCAACACTGCCAGAGTTAGCACATGTTACTGCTAAACGATACCAAGTACTTGCGGTTAAGCTTGTAGTATAGCTATTGTTTGTAGCGCCTGTGATGTTGGTATAAGTAACGTTATCTGGAGATGATTGCCATTGGTAAGTGATACCAGAACCTGAAACTGTAGATGAAATGCCAAGATTGAAAGGAGTGCCTGGGCAAGCACTAGTAACAGAAGAAACTGTGTTACCTGCATCTGGAGTACCAGTACAACCTGAAGTAGCATAATCAACTATGAAATTAAAATCTTGGAAATTATTTGGAATTGTTGTTCCATCAGTTAACGCAGTCCATGTGTTTGCAGTTAAGTCGTGCTGCTTAGCGTTGTAACCTGCTTGAGTTGTAGCGCCAACAATAGTACTTGGAGGTGTGAAATTACTAGTCAAACCGGCTGCAACACCTGTTTGCCATTCTACCCAATAAGTACCCGCAGGTAATACTACGTTTACATTTGCTTCTAATTTCCAGATTAATCTGGTAGTGCCAGCGGTAGCGTTGAAAATTCTGTAAACGTTAGCAGGACTAGAAGCCGTTAATGCATTTGTAGTAAGATCACCATAAATAGGCACAGCAGTTCCTGTAGAAGGGTCAGTGTCAAAAATTTGTAATCTCAAATCTTCGAATGGAGAAGCCGTTCCTGTGTAACCTGTAGAGTAAGCGTAAAAAGTGAATTTGCTTACTGTCCATGCACCACCGGGAACTGTAAAGTCATCAGCAAGAGACAGGTTATTGGCGATTTGTGCACCGAAACCGGCGTTCACGTTACCAACTTGAACTTCGCTCCATGAAAAGCCGGCTGGAGCAGCAGTACCATTGCTTGTTGTAGCGCCTGTAGACAAGTTGCCATTAACATACTGTTGGGCTTGTAGAGCACTACTTAAAAAACAGAATAACCCAAGGATCATCAGGGTTTGATAGAAAAATCCTTTGATTTTTTTTAGTGTAGTTTTGGATTGCATAATAAAAATTTAGATTTACAAATAATAATCATTTTTCTTGCTTGAATTAGCAGAAAAATAATCGGGCGTAATTTACATTATTATCAAGTGACGACAAACTATTTTTTTCAGGTACACATTTTTTCATAACTGTCGCTGATTTTCATCACTACTTTCCTATTTTTTGGGTTAATTTGTGCCCTGAAATCTAACAAGCCAACATGTCGGAAAAAAAATCAAATCAAGGGAAAGCGATTGAATCTGGCTTCATAAAAAGTTTACTTTATTTCATTATTGGATTGTTTAGTTATCCCGGTATAAATATAATCAGCAGTCTCAACATCAAAGGCATGGAGAAATTAAAGCATTTGCCTCGTGCCAACGTGATGTTTGTGAGCAATCACCAGACTTATTTCGCGGATGTGATTACCATGATTCATATTTTTTGTGCGGCATCTTGGGGCAAACAAAAGAAATTAGGGATACCCTATTATTTATTTAAGCCATTTACCAAAATAAAATATGTAGCAGCTGCAGCCACGATGAACAGTACTTTTATTTCAAGAGTTTTTACTCTTGCAGGTGCTATTACCGTAAAACGTGCCTGGAATGCAGGTGCTGGTGAAGTTAGAAAAGGTCTTGAATTGGGTGATACCAGAGAAATCGCAAGAGCTTTGGAATCCAACTGGGTTATTAATTTCCCGCAGGGAACCACAACGCCTTTTGCACCCGGAAGAAAAGGAACTGCTTTTATTATAAAAAATTTTAAACCCATAGTCGTTCCTGTTGTTATTAATGGCTTCTCTGAAACCTTTGACAAAACAGGTTTGAAAATAAAAAAGTGGAATTCAAAACTTGAAGTTAGCTTTAAAGATCCTTTGACCATAAATTACGAGGCATCAAACGAAGATATTTTAAAACAAGTGATGGAAGCCATCGAACAAATAGCGCCTGAAAAAATCTAAGGTTCAATCATAAATTAAATGAATAAAATGGACAAAAAAGCATCGGAATCATTGGTCATTATGACTGAGCTGGTTCTTCCTAATGATACCAATACGTTTGGAAATTTGATGGGTGGTAGGTTAATGTATTGGATGGATATCGCAGCGGCATTGTCTGCCATGAAACATTGTGGTGCTCCGGTTGTTACAGCCTCCGTTGATAACATTTCTTTTCACAATCCTATCAAACTGGGTAACGTGGTGCATATCGAAGCTAAAGTTACCAGGGCTTTCAATAGCAGCATGGAAGTACATTTGCAGGTTTGGGGTGAAGATGTACTTCATCAATATAAATATAAAAGTAACGAAGCTTATTTTACTTTCGTGGCATTGGATCCCAACGGAAAACCAAGGCCTATTAACCCAATGACTCCTGAAACAGAATCAGAATTGAAATTGTTTGATGGCGCTTTGAGAAGAAGACAAGTGAGATTGATATTAGGTGGGAAGTTGAAACCTGAAGATGCAGATGAATTGAAAGCATTGTTTGTTAAGTAACGAGCACGTATAAACGAAAAAATAAGATTCTTCTCATGCATCATAGCAAGCCATTAAATACACTTAGGTTTATTGCTGTATTTATGGTGCTTATCGAACATTTAGCCTATTCACTTGGTAGTCATTTCTCTGCAGGTTATTTTGGTGTTGCTCTCTTTTTTGTTATCAGCGGGTTTTTGATTACGAAGATTTTGTTGAGTACCGAAGGAGGATTTATCCAAGGGTACAAAAATTTTCTTGGCAGAAGAATGCTTAGGATTTTGCCACTTTATTTTTTGGTGATTTCTATCTTATTGTTAGTGGGGAATACTTATGCTAAAACATACCTATTATATTGTATCAGTTTTACCTATAATTATGCTATCGTTTATTTCAATTTACCTAATCATGCCATTACTCATTTTTGGTCGCTTAGTGTAGAGGAACAATTTTACTTGTTTTGGCCATTGATCATCATTCCATTAAGACGTTACCAAAAACTACTTCTCATTTTTGTCATCTTAGTTGTTCTTTTTTGCTACGGACAGTTTTTTTTCAAATGGATACCCCCATTAGTAAAATATAGATGGGTGGGTTTGATACCACAGTGTTATGCGATTGGCATTGGTGCTATTGGTGCCATTGTTTTTAATGAAAAAAAAATAATGATTTCTTTTTTTACAGATCGAAAAATAGAATGGCTGATGTTCTTGATATTGTTGTTGTTGTTGTTCACTTACTCTCCATTTAAATTCATATGTATTCCTTTGGTATTTCTATATCTTGTTTTGAAATGCTATTATTTTGGGTTTACAGATAAATTAGCCAACAGTCTATTTAGTAATAAAATGTTGGTTTACTTAGGCGTTATTTCTTACGGGATTTATTTAATTCATTTGCCTTTAAATTATTATTTGAACAATAGTTTGTTTATTAACTATATCCTCGATCATGTTTCATTTCTTAAAAATCATGGTTGGGTATTGAAATTACCATTGTATTCATTTATTTCAATAGTTCTTGCCGGTTTGTCTTTTCGTTATATTGAATCGCCTATTTTAAAATTAAAAGACAGGTATTTTAGTTACACCAATAATTTGAATGAATCTTAATAGATTTGCAAACAGTTATATAATATATGAATCAAACTCAATCATCACCGATTTCCTTCGACAATACGGCTTTTGCATTTGAATATAAATCAGACAAAGAATTAAAAAAGGCTCATTTTTTATTTTCTACCATGGGTAAGCCATTTTTGGTGAATCTAGGAGTGACATTGATGCCGATTGCTGTAAAAATGAAATTGCCTTTTGTGTCATCAATGGTTAGAAATACCATCTTCAAGCAGTTCGTGGGTGGAGAAACTTTAGAACAAACAGCTCCTGTTGCCAATAAACTTGAGAAATACAAAGTGCAGGTGATTTTAGATTATGGCGTGGAAGGTGGGGAAGGAGAATTGGCTTTTGATGCCGCCACAGCTGAGTTCATTAAAGTGATTGAATATGCTGGCACGCAATCTAATATTCCATTTATCAGTATTAAGGTTACCGGTATTGCGAGATTCGGACTTTTGGAATCACTTGATAATAGCATGCACAACTGCAATGAGCTCACCCTGATGAAAAAATATTACAATGCTGTTGAAAATCTTTCTGACGAAGAAAAAAACGAATGGCATAAATGTGTAAGTCGTCTGCTGAAAATTTGCGATACCGCTCATAAAAAAAACATTGCTGTTTTGGTAGACGCTGAAGAATCATGGATTCAGGATCCGGTAGATGCGCTTACTATATTAATGATGGACAGCTTCAATAAAGAAAGGGCCGTTGTATTTAATACCATTCAATTGTATCGTCACGATCGTTTTGAATTTTTAAAATCCAGCTTTAATGCAGCTGTAGAAAGAAATTTTATTCTCGGTGCCAAACTAGTGCGAGGTGCTTATATGGAGAAAGAAAGATTGAGAGCAACTGAAGAAGGTTATCATTCTCCCATACAACCTGATAAGCAATCTTCTGATCATGATTATAATGCATCCTTGAAGTTTTGTATTAATAATATAGATAGGGTTTCAGTAATTGTAGCCTCTCATAATGAACAAAGCAATTTGCTGGCCACCTCATTGATGTCAGAGAATGGAATTCCTGCAGGTCATCAGCATGTTCATTTTTCTCAGCTTTATGGCATGAGCGATAATATTACTTTTAATCTGGCAAAACACGGGTTTAGTGTAAGCAAATACTTGCCTTTCGGTCCGATAAAAGATGTGGTACCTTACTTAATGCGTCGCGCCAGAGAAAACAGTTCAGTCGCCGGACAAACAGGCAGAGAGCTGGGCTTGATCAAGAGGGAGTTGGAGAGGAGGAGGAGTGCAATTTGATGATTTGTTAATTTGGAAATTGGTGAATTAGGGATTGGGAATTAGCCGACGAACTTCTCAGTAATGTCTCCTGCAAGGGACGTTGCTTTGTGAAAAGATTTGTTTAAAAGGTTCAAAATTGTTTTTCAACCTCCATCACCTTTCCCCTTTGGGTGACAGAGCGGTTTCAAAAATAAATAAAAAACATAATCAGCTTCCCCCTTGGGGGATCGAGGGGGCTGCCAAACATTTCCTCCATGAATACAAACAATCCATTTGAAATCGAAACCAAAAAACGTTCTACTGGTTTAAACGTACTGACGATTTTGTCGATCATCGGTTCTGTGTTTTCCTTAATCTTTAGCGTGGTGGGTTATTTATTTGCAGAATCTGCATTGGAGCAGAAGCAAAAGGTAATTGCCTCCGGTCAGTTGAATGACCTACCGGGTTTTTTAAAAGCTCAATACTCGCCTGAGGCGATGAAGCTGGCTGAAAACATGGTTGACAATAAATTGCCAATTTTGATCATGGGCCTGGTAAGTGTGGCGTTATGTTTATATGGAGCGATTGAAATGCGAAAATTAAAATCTCAGGGTTATATATTATGGTTGGTAGGAGAATTGCTGCCTATTGTAGCTACATTTTTATTTATAGGCGCGGGCACTTTTTCAGGATTGGGTTTGATAGGATTGGTGATACCGATAGTGTTTATTATTTTATTTACGGTGTATAAGAAGGAGTTGGTCCTCTAAATCCCCCAGGGTGGACTTTGATTATGTTTTGTTGTGGTAACCACGAATTCACGAATTGTTTATTGTTTGGCGTTTGGTGTTTGGCGTTGGCTCAACCTATATTCAAATTTTTATTTGATAACTGCCACTTCCTTATTCCTTATTATTACTTTCTTATTAATTATTTTCTTCGCCACTAAGGCTCTAAGACACAAAGAAACACGAAGGCTTTTTTTTATTCAGGAGATAATTTTTATTACTCCCCTCTGCCTTCAGGAGAGGGGTCGGGGGTGAGGTTTTTTTTCATGAGAAAATGATAATTTCATTTCCGAAAAAACCACTTTTACATTTTATATTTTACCCCGAGATTTCGGGGCAGGCTATTCAATATTT
>CANGEZ010000088.1 GCA_947452875.1 Chitinophagaceae bacterium | reverse complement strand
ATTGAATGGAATATCTAAAGAATTTTATCATGAAACAGTAACGACAACACAAATCGAAAATTTCATTTCAACGAATACTGGAATTGATTTTTCAAAAGTATTTAATCAGTATCTGAGGACTACAAAAATTCCACAATTAACTTATCAGTTCAGAAATGGAAAATTATTTTATAAATGGGAAAATGTAGTTGATGGTTTTGATATGCCCATAAAAATCACAATCGGAAATAACAAAGAGAAATGGATCTATCCAACAACAACTTTTAAATCAGTAAAAATAAAATCGGTAGAAAATACTTTGAAAGTAAATGCTTCTTTCTATGTTAATACCAATCAGCTTAATTAATCTTGTTGAACCAGTTTTTGCTGTTCTGGTGTGATGTATCTTCCGGCTCCAATAAATCTGTTGTGGTAATATTCTTCATTTAGACTACTAATAACAACGCCTTCTTTAGTGCTTGAGTGAATAAAATAGTTATTCATCAAATAAACGCCAACATGACTAACACCACCTCTTGTGTTGAAAAAAACCAAGTCGCCTTCCGACATGTTTTCTTTATTTATTTTCTCGCAAACTTTATATTGCTCGCTTGCCATTCGTGGCAAATTTATTTTATAAACTTCTTTGCATAACATGCTGCTAAATCCACTACAATCGATGCCGGATTTTGTGCTACCTCCAAATCTGTATCTGGTATCCATCCAATCTTCGATGAATTCGTAAAGTGGCTTGTTATTGGTTTTCTCAATTTCTACATCCAATAATTGAGCATACTTAATTTGCAATTGACTGAGTTGTTCAGCTTCGTCAGGTTTTATATTTTCAGTTTTTTGCTTTTTCTGGATGGGGTAAGTCCATTCATCTTTAATTATAATAGAACTAGCCTTATTTTCATTTCTACTTAATTCTATACCTTCTATAAAATGAGGCGTTGACGAATTTGACGATTTGTTTTTTTGAGCAAACAAATGAATCGCAGTCAGCGAAAACAATAAGAATAATATGTTGCATTTAAAAAATGGCAAATCAATTGTAATTATGGTGAGGATAGAATATTGTGTTTGATCTAAACTAGATTCAATTCACAAATAGTTCTTTTTTGTTTCAGTCTGCAAAAATAGCCAATTACATGCTTTTTAAGCTACAAGCGCTTGTTTATTTTAAAGAAATTAATCGAAAATGTGGAAAAATCCCAGTGTTTTATATCCCAAACAATACGATATTTGAAGGCTGATGTTTGGTTATATTTTGTCTTTTTATAGTGTAATTTTTATGCTTAAATCGACAATTGTATTTTTAAATCCATCTGATATTTGAAATGAAATTTAGTCACTTACACGTCCATACCCAATACTCGTTGCTCGATGGTGCCGCATCAATAAAAAACCTTTACAAGAAAGCGATAAAAGATGGCATGCCGGCATTGGCGATTAGTGATCATGGAAACATGTTCGGCGCATTTGAATTTGTAAAAGAAGCCTATAATAATGTTGACGAATTTGGGAAGCCCAAAATAAAACCAATTGTGGGTTGCGAATTTTATATCACCCAAGACAGAACTAGAAAAACATTCAGCAAAGAAGAGAAAGATCCACGACATCATCAGATACTTTTAGCAAAAAATGAACAAGGGTATAAAAATTTAGTCAAGCTCACTTCTCTCGGATACATCGAAGGCATGTATTCCAAATATCCTAGAATCGACAAACAACTCATTCATAAATACCACGAAGGTTTAATTGCCACTACTTGTTGTTTGGGTGCTTTGGTGCCTCAAACAATTTTGAAAAGCGGCGAAGAAGAAGGTGAAAATGAATTCAAATGGTGGCTGAATATTTTCCAGGAAGATTATTATGTAGAATTGCAGCGTCATGGAATGGCAGAACAGGACAAGGTAAATGCTGTGTTGCTTCGTTTTGCGAAGAAGTACAATGTGAAGGTGATAGCCAGTAATGATAGCCATTACGTTGATCAAAGTGATTTCAATGCACATGATATTTTGTTGTGCATCAACACCGGTGAAAAACAAAGCACCCCTGCCCTTCGTGAATTTAATGATGACGATGTATCGAGTAAGAATAAACGATTTGCATTTCCCAATGATCAGTTTTATTTTAAAACTACTGAAGAAATGGGCAAGGCGTTTTTTGATTTACCCGAGGCTATTGACAATACCAATGAAATTGTAGATAAAGTTGAATTACTCGATTTAAAAAAAGATATTCTTCTCCCCCATTTTGTGGTGCCTTCAAATTTCAAAACACAGGATGAATACCTCGCTAGCATTACCTGGGCAGGAGCAAGAGATAGATATAAAATTTTAACTCCCGAAGCTGAAGAAAGAATTCAGTTTGAGTTGGGTGTTATTGAAAAAATGGGTTTCGCGGGTTACTTTTTGATTGTAAGTGATTTCATCAGAGCCGGAAGAGAAATTGGTGTGTTCGTAGGACCTGGACGTGGTTCTGCGGCAGGAAGTGTGGTCGCTTATTGTATTGGAATTACGAATATCGATCCCATCAAATACAAATTGCTGTTTGAGCGTTTCTTGAATCCCGAGCGTAAGTCCATGCCCGATATTGATACGGACTTCGATGATGAAGGCCGTCAGAAAGTTATCGATTATGTAGTGCAGAAATATGGCAAAAATCAGGTAGCTCAAATCATTACTTATGGCACCATGGCTGCGAAAAGCAGTATCGCCGATGTGGCTAGGGTTATGGATTTGCCTTTAGCAGAAAGTCGGGCGATTTCAAAATTGGTTCCAGAAAAACCGGGTATCTCTTTAAAGCGTTTATTGAAAGCACCTTTCACCGCTAAAGAAGCCAAAGATGGCGAGAAATCACTTGAAGAAAAAGAACAGCTCAGTTCTGAAGATTTCGAATCAGTAAAAAAACTCAGAGAATTATATAATGGCAATGACTTACAAAGTAAAATCCTACATGAAGCCGAAGTACTTGAAGGTTCTGTAAGAAATACGGGTATCCATGCTGCCGGTATTATCATCGCGCCTAAAGATTTGACAGATTTGATTCCTGTTGCTACCTCAAAAGAATCTGATCTTTGGTTAACACAAATCGAAGGAAATACCATTGAAGAAGCTGGTGTTATCAAAATGGACTTTTTAGGATTGAAAACATTGTCTATTTTAAAAACGGCGTTGGCTTTAATCAAACAAAATCATGGTGTTGAGATAGAAATCGATAATGTGCCGCTTGATGATGAAAAGACTTATCGATTATACCAGCAAGGTGATACCAATGCTACCTTCCAGTTTGAAAGTGCCGGTATGCAGAAATACCTTCGCGAGCTCAAACCAGATAAGTTTGATGATTTGATTGCCATGAATGCCTTGTACAGACCAGGCCCAATGGCTTATATTCCTCAATTTATTGCACGTAAACATGGAAGGGAAATTGTAACCTATGATGTTGATGACATGCAAGAATATCTGGAAGAAACTTACGGTATTACGGTATATCAAGAACAGGTGATGTTGCTTTCTCAAAAATTGGCGGGATTCAGCAAAGGAGATGCGGATGTATTGAGAAAAGCCATGGGTAAAAAACAAATTGCTACGCTGAATAAAATGAAGGTTCAGTTTATTGATGGCGCTACAGCAAAAGGTCACCCTAAAGATAAGTTGGATAAAATATGGACAGATTGGGAAGCCTTTGCCCAATACGCTTTTAATAAATCTCACTCAACCTGTTATGCGTTTGTGGCATATCAGACAGCTTATTTAAAAGCACATTATCCCAGTGAATACATGGCTGCTGTTCTCAATCACGCAGGCAGTATTGAAAAAATTACTTTCTTCATGGAGGAATGCAAATCCATGGGGTTGAAAGTGCTGGGCCCTGATATCAATGAATCTCAAAGTGGTTTTGCTGTAAATAAAAAAGGAGAAATCCGTTTTGGTTTTAGTGGCTTGAAAGGTGTGGGCGAAGCAGCCATTGATAACATCATTGAAGAAAGAGGCAAGAACGGACATTTTAAAGACGTTTTTGATTTGGTGAAAAGATCCAATCTCAGGTCGGTCAATAAAAAATCAGTTGAAAGTTTGATTCACAGCGGTGCGTTTGATTGTTTTAAAGACATGCACCGTGCTCAATTTTTCTATCAGGCTCCTGGTGATACCAATGCGCTGGAAAAGATTCTCAAATTCGGTTCGGTGTATCAATCGCAATCATCAAGTGCCACGAATACTTTATTTGGCGACATGCAAATGCCTGAAATTATTCCGCCGAAAATCCCGCCTTGTACTCCTTTTCAACTCATTGAGCAGCTCGATTATGAAAGAGATGTAACCGGAATGTATATCAGTGGCCATCCGTTGGATAATTTCAAATTTGAATTGGCTTATTACAACATCAATCCACTTAATGAATTTAATATAGTTAAAAACGCAATCGCTGAAACGCCCAACACTAGGCAGTTTCGCCTTGCAGGTTTGGTGATAGATGCCCAGCATCGCTTGACTAAAACCGGAAAGAATTTTGGGGTTTTGCATCTTGAAGATTTTAGTGGTAAAACAGAATTCATGCTTTGGAGCGAAGATTACCAGAAATACTCTCATTATTTGGAAGCAGGAAGAATTGTGTTGATTGAAGGCTCATTCAAACAGCGTTTTAATAATGGTCAGTACGAATTCAAAATATCAAAATTTCATTTACTAGAGACGTTGAAAACAACCATTACAAAACAAATTATTTTGGAATTATCTCCACAGCTTGTAGATGAAAATTTAATCAACTTCATAGAAGAAAACACCAAAAAGCATCCTGGCAAAACAACACTAAAATTTAATATTATAGATGAGTTAAGGCAAAAAAAACTAGGCATGTCGGGCTTTGAAAAAGGCATTACGATGAATGACGATATCATTGAATTTCTTGCATTGAACAAACACATTGACGTATATGTTTCAACAATATGACAACCTGCCTCAATTTTTTCTTTCAACATTAAATATATTCAATGTGGATATGTCATTTGTGCATGAAATAAATATGGACTTAAATTTGTAACCCTATTAATTAATACATTTAAAATCTAAAAAATAAAAACATGGCATTCGAATTTACAGACGCAAACTTCAAAACAGAAGTATTAGATTCAGATAAATTATCAGTAATTGATTTTTGGGCAGAATGGTGTGGCCCCTGCAGAGCTATCGGACCCGTTATCGAAGAATTAGCTAAAGAATATGATGGTAAAGTAAAAGTTGGAAAAGTAAACGTAGATCACAATCCACAAATATCAATGGATTATGGTATTACAAGTATTCCTGCTATTTTATTCGTGAAAAATGGAGAAGTAGTTGACAAATTAGTTGGCGCTCAACCTAAAGCCAATTTCGTAAAGAAAATTGAAGCTCATAAATAGTTTTTCTGTATTATCCCCAAAGAAAAAAGGCTGTATATCGCTGGTTGATAACTAGTGATTTACAGCCTTAATTTTTTTATTCAAAGAATTTCAAATACTACAAGTGTGATTCTTCTTGCACGACTTGAAAAAGGATAAAAGATTATAAAATAAACTTGTGATAAATAGTTATTTAAATTCTTTACATTTGTTTGGCATTTCTCCTATTTTTATTTAATTTCAAATATTAATTTATCTAAATAAAAAATCATGAAAAAAAACGTATTAAAAATTTCAGTGGGAATATTTCTATTGTTTTCGCTTAATTCATGTGCTTATGTTTTCGCAAATAATTCCGCATGTCATAGTAAACCAAACAAATCTATTGGTGAGCCGACAAGACAATTAAGAATTGTACCATTAATATTAGATGTATGTACTGGAGTAGTTCCTTTAATTATAGATCTCGGAACAGGTGCTATTTATAAACCATGTGCTAAAAATCCCAAAAAGTAATTCCATTAAAATAATAAGTTCGTAGTTTGATCTAAATAAAAGTCATTACAATTTTTTTAAAGGATTAGAAATTTTGCAATGACTTTTGTTATTATAGAAAAAAGAGTTTATTAATTTGAAATATCTACTAGAAAAGCGCTTTTTCCATGACCAACCATTAGCATTTTGTCCTTTGAAATTCGTTCGACATCATAAATAGGAAAATAAGTTGGCAATGAATAAATTTTATACTTTTTTTCAAGTTGGTCTATTTTTATAAATTCCCCTTTTTGTGATACAACTAATAAGTCATTGTCTAGTTCTTGCATACTCCAAAAACATCCTGTGTTTTTAAATTTCATTTGTCTGTTATCATCAAATTGAAAAAAGCCATTTTTTTTGTAGTTAATTCCCCCAGTTCCACAATATGCAATTTTGCCATTGATTAGGTTTATTTCATGAACTAGCCCCTTAACCGATTTATATTTAGTCCATTTTTTTCCATCATTAGATTTCAAAATTTTAGAATTTACACCGTTAAAAATTGCAGCAAGATATTCATTTGGGTTAATTTCTTTAATTGACC
The DNA here is from genome assembly GCA_947452875.1 of Chitinophagaceae bacterium. Lineage (GTDB taxonomy): Bacteria > Bacteroidota > Bacteroidia > Chitinophagales > Chitinophagaceae > Ferruginibacter. The sequence continues at coordinate 1,261 of CANGEZ010000088.1, read as the reverse complement.
AAACAAATTTCCTATATGAATTCCACACAATTTCTAGCGTATCTAAATTTATAGAAGTGGTTGCAATAAATCCATTTGGAATTTGCCGAACTCCTTTAGAAATTCCTGTTTTACCGCCGCACAATAATATTTTTTTGTTTGGTAAGAATATCATGTCATAAAAACATTTATTCTTAAAATTGGAGAAAGTTTTCTTTATTAGAGACTTAGTAATATAGTTGTATTTAAAAATCGTAGCGTTATCTGTCAGCATGAAAATCTCATCATCATTTCTTTCGATTTTCAAAATATTAAATCCTTCCGTTGCTAAATTTAATGATTTGATATTCCCAATGGAGTCAATTGTACTTATAATTCCGTATTCTCCTGCTGCCCAATATTCATTATCTGTTATTTTGGTAAGATGATAATAACTACTGTCTTGGTCTTTACCTAATTGAAGTTTATTAATATTTTGGGAAAATAAGTGAGATATTAAGAAGAATGATAAAAAAAATAATAATATTTTTCTTCCAAAATAGCTATTGCAAGAAAAAATAGAATGAAAAATCATTAAGTTTTTATTATCATTTATTAAAATTAGAGGTGAGTTCTAAAATCTTAATCATCCAATTTCAACACAGCCAAAAACGCTTCCTGCGGTATCTCCACATTTCCTATCTGACGCATACGCTTTTTACCTTCTTTCTGTTTCTCCAATAATTTTCGTTTACGGCTGATATCACCACCATAACATTTTGCGGTAACATCTTTACGCATCGCACTAATATTTTCACGAGCGATTACTTTCGCGCCTATAGCGGCTTGTATGGCAATCTGGAATTGCTGACGTGTTAATAGTTCTTTTAGTTTCTCACAAAGTTTTCTTCCAAATTCATGAGAGCGACTTCTGTGAATTAAGGCACTTAAAGCATCTACTTTCTCTCCATTCAATAGAATGTCCATTCTTACGATATCACTGTCTCTGAACCCGATTGGCGAATAATCAAAAGAAGCGTATCCTCTGGTTTGAGATTTTAGTTTGTCGTAAAAGTCAAATACAATTTCAGTCAAAGGCATTTCAAAAGTCAATTCCACTCTTGAAGGTGTGAGATAACCTTGATGTATCAAATTACCACGCTTACCAATACACAGCGTCATGATGTTGCCGATATAATCTGGTTTGGTGATAATCTGTGCTCTAATAAATGGTTCTTCAATCCTATCGGTTCTGGTTGGATCAGGCAAAGTAGCCGGATTGTGAACATCAATTTTTTCTCCT
>CANGEZ010000087.1 GCA_947452875.1 Chitinophagaceae bacterium | reverse complement strand
GCCAGTAGAATGGGTTACCACGCAGTTGAATGTTTACTTGAAGGAAAACACAATGTTTTTGTGGGAATAGTAAACAACAAAATGAATTATACACCTCTTAACGAAGCCGTAAAAAAGAAACAAAGAATCAATGACGAGTGGATTAAAATCGTAAAAATTCTGGCAACCTAATTCGCTACATATTATTCAATAATTAAAAAGCCCTAAAAATTTCAACCCAATATCATGAGTAAAAACATCGAGAAATACCTTTATCAAACCATGGATCGTGAGGCAGGAATTGCGCACTCACAAAAAAGAACAAAAATAGTTGCTACCGTAGGCCCCGCATGTGATACTTATGAAGGATTGTTGGCCTTGGTAAAAGCCGGCGTGAATGTATTCAGATTGAATTTTTCTCATGGAGCACATGAAGACAAAAAAACAATAATAGATCATATCAGAAGAATTGTAAAAACAGAGCCATACAATATTGCCATTCTTGGTGATTTACAAGGCCCAAAACTTAGGGTTGGGGAAATCGAAGGTGGTAAAATTGAATTGGTTCCTGGTAATGATATCATTTTCACAACTGAAAAAATCGTTGGAACAAAAGAAAAAGTTTATGTTTCGTATCCAAGTCTTTGCACTGATGTAAAAGCGAATGAGCGGATTTTCATTGATGATGGAAAAATGGAAGTTAAAGTAAAAGAAATCCTCAACGACAAAGAAATTAAAGTAACTGTAGTTCTTGGCGGTATGTTGCTTCCTAAAAAAGGAGTAAACCTTCCCGACACTGCTTTATCAATGCCTTCCTTGACCGAAAAAGATAGAGCTGATCTTGAATTCATCATTGAACAAGATTTAGATTGGGTGGCGCTTTCATTCGTACGAAAAGCGATTGACATCACAGAATTAAAAGAAATTATTAAATCTAGAAACAGCAAGATAAAAGTCATTGCAAAAATAGAAATGCCTGAGGCATTAAGAAATTTGAGAGACATTATCGTAGAAAGTGATGGCATTATGGTGGCCCGCGGCGACTTGGGTGTTGAGGTTCCAGTTGAGCAAGTCCCAGTGATTCAAAAAGAAATCATACGTAAATGTATGCGTCGTGCTAAGCCTGTAATTGTGGCTACGCAAATGATGGAGAGCATGATCGACAGAACCAAGCCTAATAGAAGTGAGGTAAGTGATGTTGCCAATGCAGTTCTTGAAGGTGCTGATGCAGTAATGCTTAGTGGAGAAACCGCCATGGGCAACTACCCTACTCTTGTAGTAGAAACCATGAGTAAAATTATCCTGGGAGTAGAAAGTACTGTTTATGATTTTAATCGCGACGATATTCTTTCTCCACAACCACACTCACCATCATATTTAAGTGATGCCATTTGTTATAGTGCTTGTAAACTTGGCAATGATGCTCAGGCAGATGCAATTATTGGTATGACACAAAGTGGTTACACAGCGTTTATGCTTAGTAGTTATCGTCCGAAATCTCCACTGTATATTTTCAGTAAAGAAAAAAGTCTCATCAGTCAATTAAGTTTAAGCTGGGGTGTTCGCGCCTTTTACTATGCAGAAGAAGTGAGCCTAGATGATATCATTTCCGATCAAATCAAAATCCTGAAAGAAAGAGGTTTTATTAATTCAGGAGATGTGGTCATCAACACTGGAAGCACACCAGTTGAAAATCATTTGCCAACAAATATTATTAAGATTACTAAAATAGATTAGTCAATCCCTAATTTATCATTTCAGATTTGTATGCCAGAAGCTCTCTTCTGGCATCATTTTTTATACGCTGCTGAATCAGTCTGTTCCAACCTAATAAGTTTCCAAACAAACCATATTCTTGTTTGCACAATTGATGTACACTAAAGCCATGACTATATTCTGCAATAAATCCATTCTCAATTTTGAAATAAGCTTTCATCTGTTGGCGATTCATTTTTTTTCGAAAATAAGTAACGTCAATCTTAAGTGTAAAATAGCCATCGCCTTCATCTTTTATATCTTGATAGATTAATGTAAAGCCGTTTTTGCTGTATCTGCTTTCCCACATAAGAAACACATCTTCATCATTAAGGTATCCATAAAGCGGGTCATAATAAACAATAGAAGACTTTGTAAGCGACTTCATTGTATTAAAGTCACGTTCACTAAAAGCCTTAAAAAAGGAGTCAATCAATTTCAAATGGTCTTGCATGTTGATGATTTGTAGATTAAAAATAACGGATAAAATAATGCGAGAAGGAATATTGAGTAATTTAGCCACAACTTAATTTCACTTTAATGAGAAAAATCGTCCTCTGCTTCGTTGCTATTTCATTTTTTTTCTTTCAAAAAACAATGGCCCAAAACACTCCAAATTTTGTAAAAGACAATTTTATTAAAATCGATACCATGATAAAGATGAGGGACGGCATCAGGTTATACACTGTTATTTATGTTCCCAAAGCGACGAACGAAAAATATCCATTCCTTTTAGAAAGAACGCCTTACTCATGCGGACCATACGGCGATACAAGCTATGCAAATTCAATAGGCCCAAATCCCAAACTGATGAAAGAGAAATACATTTTTGTTTGTCAGGATGTAAGAGGAAGATACATGAGCGAGGGCGTTAATTTAGAAATGACGCCACATATAAAAAACAAAACGAAAAAACAAGTAGATGAAAGCAGCGACACCTACGATACTGTCGACTGGTTATTAAAAAATATCAAAAATAACAATGGCCGTGTAGGAATTTATGGCATCTCCTATCCTGGTTTTTACGCCACTGCAAGTTTGCCTGATGCGCATCCTGCCATTAAAGCGGTTAGTCCACAAGCCCCTGTAACAGATGAATTCGAAGGTGATGATGCCAATCACAATGGTGCGTTTTTCTTGATGGATAATTTTGATTTCATGAATTATTTTGGAGCAGAAAGACCAACACCTGTAAAAGAATACAGCAAATCTGTGTTCAATTATGCTACAAAAGACGCCTACACATTTTTTAATAAATTAGGCCCTTTAAAAAACACACAGTCTGCAAAATATTACAACAACAACTGCACGATCTGGAACGAATACTTGCAGCACGATACTTATGATGATTACTGGAAGGCAAGAAATATTAGAATGCATCTGCAAAAAATAAAAATACCCACTTTAGTAGTTGGAGGCTGGTTTGATGCCGAAGATCTTTTTGGTTCTTTAAAAACATATCAATCCATAGAATCAGGCGAAACAAACAACAATTGCAAAATTGTAATGGGGCCTTGGACACATGGCGCATGGGAATCATCCGAATGGAAACAATATGCTTCACATGATTTCAAATCCAACACCAGCAAGACTTTTCAAGACTCAATAGAATCAAGCTTTTTTAATTATTACCTCAAAGACAAAGACAGCTTCAATATTTCAGAGGCGTCTATGTTTGAAACCGGCTCCAACAAATGGACGCATTATGATCAATGGCCTCCTTTGAAAACAAGCAGCCTTTCATATTACTTGAATGAGAAAAACGAACTCACAAAAACAATGGGTAACAACAACACTGCTGAAGAATATATCAGCGACCCCAATAAGCCTGTTCCTTATACAAACGGAATTTATGGAAGCCGCAACAACGATTACATGGCCGAAGATCAACGCTTCGCTTATACTAGACCAGATGTATTATACTACCAGTCGGGCCTACTCGAAAAAGACATGACAGTTACTGGTTCTATAACAGCCAACTTGAACGTAAGCATCACAGGTACAGATGCAGATTTCATCGTAAAAGTTATCGATGTTCTTCCCGACAATGAACCCAATTTCAAAAACGCTCCAAAAGGATTTCAAATGGCCGGCTACCAAAGATTGGTAAGAGCTGAAGTGATGAGAGGTAAATTTAGAAACAGTCTTGAAAAACCAGAAGCATTTATTCCTGATACCATAACTTCTGTAAAAATAAAATTGAATGATGTGGCTCATACATTCAAAAAAGGACATCGCATCATGGTGCAGGTTCAAAGCTCCTGGTTCCCTTTGGTCGATAAAAATCCACAACAATTCATGAGAATTCCAGAAGCCAATCCTGAAGATTTTAAGAAAATTTCGGTTAAAATATTCCATAATAGTACTATCAGCATACCTGTACTTCAACAACAATAATCAGTAAATGAAAAAATTAATCTTACTTGTTATCATTGCCATACGACTGAATGTCAATGCTCAAACTCCCGTCAATATTACACCGGAACCAGTAATGACAAAAATTAACCAAGGTGAATTTGTACTGACAAATCAAACTACAATTATCAATAACAGTAAAACAGAAAATTCAAAAAAATACTTAGCCGACTATCTATTAAAATTCTATAAAATCAACCTATTCACTTCAAATGAAAAAACAAAGGGAAACATTATTGAATTCCAATTAGATGAGACTGATGGAAACAATAATCAATACCAGCTCATTATAACTGATAACAGGATAAAAATAAAAGGGAATGCAGAAGGGATTTTTAATGGCGTTCAAACATTAATTCAACTCATTCCAATCAACCAAAAAGATTTACGAATTCAGGCATTGGAAATAAATGATGCGCCTAGATTCAGTTACAGAGGTATGCATCTTGATGTTGGCAGACATTTCTTTCCTGTTGATTTCGTTAAAAAATATATCGACTTTCTGGCTTTGCACAAATTCAATACACTACATTGGCATTTAACTGAAGATCAAGGCTGGCGTATTGAAATCAAAAAATATCCTTTACTAACACAAACGGGTAGCTGCAGAAATCAAACACTAATAGGACCCTATGGCACAGGACAGTATGATGGAAATAAATATTGCGGATATTATACACAAGAGCAAATAAAAGACATTGTAAAATATGCGGCAGCAAGATATATAAACATCATTCCGGAAATTGAAATGCCCGGACACAGCATGGCGGCATTAACCTCCTACCCTTTTCTGGGTTGTACCAAAGGGCCATATAAAGTAATGGAAACCTGGGGGGTGTCAGATGATGTGCTTTGTGCAGGCAACGACAGCAGTTTCACTTTTCTTGAAAATGTACTTGACGAAGTCATGCAATTGTTTCCTTCAAAACTGATTCATATTGGTGGCGACGAATGCCCAAAAGAAAGATGGCATGATTGTGCATTGTGTCAGAAAAGAATGAAAGAAAATAATTTAAAAAACGAACATGAGTTACAGAGTTATTTTATTTCGAGAATAGAAAAATATCTGAACAGTAAAGAAAGAAATATAATTGGTTGGGATGAAATACTTGAAGGTGGACTTGCACCTAATGCAACAGTGATGAGTTGGAGAGGTGAAGAAGGTGGCATAGCTGCCGCAAAAAGTAAACACAATGCCATCATGACGCCTGGAACACCTGTTTATTTTGATCATGCTCAAAGTAAAAATGAAGATTCATTAACCAATGGCGGTTACAATTCTTTGAAAATGGTTTATGATTTCGAACCCATTCCAAAAGAATTAAACAATGAAGAAGCAAAATATATTTTAGGTGCACAAGCCAATATGTGGACAGAATACATGGATAATGAAAGAAAAGTAGAATACATGTTATTCCCTAGAATGACAGCTTTGTCTGAAGTGTTATGGAGCCCAAAATCAACAAGAAACTGGCAGCATTTTGAATCTAAAATTCCGAGTATTTTTGAACGATATGATTTCTGGAAAGTAAATTTCAGCAGAGCTTATTATGATATCCAGCCAACAATTACGACCGATGATTACAAAGGCATAAAATGGAAATTGACCTCAAATTATCCTGATGGAATCATGTATGTGAATTCTCCAAAAAGCAGAGACGATATTGAATACCATTCACCTGTCCAAATTTCAGAATCGGGAAATTACAAAGCGATTATAAAAGATAAGAATGGGAAATATTTAAGCTCATGGATGGCTCAGGAGTTTCATATCAATAAAGCCTGCGGCAGAAAAATCGAATTGGTTAACCCTCCAAGCAACAGCTATGCTGTTGGCGGCGTCATTAGTCTAGTAGATGGCATTCTCAACACCAAAGGCATGTCGAAATCCTCTCAGTTTTTGGGATTTTCGGGTACCGATTTGATCGCTACTATTGATTTAGGGGGAATTGTCAGTATAGATTCCGTAAAATTTCATGCATTTGAACAAAATGTAAGTTGGATTTATCGCCCTTCTCAAGTCAGCATTTTTGAGAGTAAAAATGGTGTAGATTATGAATTATCAGCTGTTTTAGGTGAACCAGAGGGCAAATCCAACCTGATTTACAAGATGGCAAAACCCACAAAAACCCAATTTTTGAAAATTGTGGCTCAAAATTACGGGATGATCCCTTCCGGGATGCCGGGAGCAGGAAATAAAGCTTGGCTTTTTGCAGATGAAATTGAGGTTTTTTAAGGACGTGTTCCATCATATAAAAACTATTGGATATTTCTACTAAATACACTAAAAAAACTTATCTTGTAGCGCTTTTTTGAATATTATAACATTCTAATTATGAAAAGATTTTTACCCCTAATTCTACTGGTAATCTTATCAACTGAATTATTTTCTCAAAACATGTCTTATACTTGCCCAAGAAGAGACACCTTAGGATGCAATACAGCTTGTTTTACAATTACAGGAAAAATTCCCGACATCAGAAGTTCTACAAGTACTTATCGAATGGGGGATATTAGTGACGTAGCAGCACCGTGTATACCCAACCCAAATATTGTAGGTACAGATGCCTTCATTACAGCCATTGATGACACTTATTCTTCTTTACTTTCGATAGGATTCAACTTCCCATTTTATGGTACAAATTATTCAAATGTTGTTGCCGGCACAAACGGCTATTTGACTTTTGATGCTTCATTAGCCGGAGGTTATTGCATGTGGAGTTTGTCTGGAGGTAATGTTCCCAATGCGAGTTACGATGGAGCTATCATCATGGGGCCATGGCACGATATCGATCCTGATTATACCACATCACCAACAAGAACAATTAAATACTCTGTCACTGGCGCAGCTCCAAATAGAAGATGGACATTGAACTTTTATAAAATACCTCTTTTTAGTTCTACCTGTCAAAATCAAATTGAAAATACTCACAGAATTGTTTTACACGAATCAACTGGCTTAATCGAAATTATCATTTTTGATAAAGAACAATGTCCTACATGGAATTCTGGTCGTGGTATGGTAGGCATTCAAGATCTCACCAAAACACAAGCTATGATGGCTCCTGGAAGAGCGGCTACAGATGCACCTTGGGGATCAATTGGGATGAATGAAGTTTGGCGTTTTGTTCCTGCTTCAGGTCCACCATTATACAGAAGTACTCAATTGCTTGATGCTACTGGAGCTGTTGTTGCAATAGGAGATACGACTCGTATAGATGCAGGTAATTTTAGTGTAAGTTTCCCTAACGTTTGTCCGCCATTAAGTGCAACAAATTCTTTGTATGTGATCAAAACTGTTTATCAAAAAATCGATGATCCTAATGCGACTATTTACAGCTTAGATACCGTAACTGTTTTCAGACAAGCACAGCTACCAGTTAGTGCGACAATGACATCTACCACATGTGGAGCTAGCACCGGAACCATAACTGTAAATGCTGCAGGTACTGCACCTTATCAATACACACTTGATGGTGGAACTGCACAAACAAATCCTTTATTCACTGGCGTTAGTGTTGGAAGCCACACTGTTACGGCTACAGATGCAACCGGATGTAACAACACATACACAATAATCGTAACAGCAGTAAGCAGTCTGCCATC
>CANGEZ010000086.1 GCA_947452875.1 Chitinophagaceae bacterium | reverse complement strand
CCGATGAAAGGATTGTTGCGTGCTTTAGAATGAATTTGAGTGGCTTCGAAAGTAAATGATTCCTCAGGTTGGAATAACGTTAAACAGGCATCTACATTTTCTTCAATTCTTGGCATGGTGATACCGAAAATGTTTCTAGGATGAGAAGTGAGATGGTTAATCAAATGTTCCAAGTTGATGAAGATGCTATTGAAAACACTAAATACAGATTCAAGTCCGGTCATGCCATATTTTGCATATTCAAACTCACAAGTTTTATCATCCCAATTCAAAGGGATATGATGAGAAGCGATACAATCAATCGTGCCATTGTTCAGTGCTTCACGAATGGCTGTTTTGTCATCCTGATTTCTTAAAGGAGGGTTTACTTTTAAGTTGGTATCGTAACCTGCTAAATCTTCATCATTGAAATAACAATGGTATGGAGTAGCGGAACATGTAATTTGCAATCCTGATTTTTTAGCAGCTGCGATTAGTTCTACAGACTTGCGTGTAGAGATTCCCGTTATGTGCAATTTTGAACCTGTGTATTTTAGCAATTCAATATCTCTCATGATCATCAATTCTTCTGCAATGGCTGGTTTTCCTGGCAATCCCATTTTGGTACTTACGATACCTTCATTTACAAGACCATGTGCAGAAATAGATTTCTCATCCGGTAACTGAATAATTACTTTATCGTTGGCAAGCACATATTGTAAAGCTTTGGTCATGATGTTGGCTTGCTGAATGCTATTCAATCCATCAGAAAAAGCAACCGCGCCACTTTCGTACATATCATACATTTCGGCTAATTCTTTTCCTTCGGCGTTTTTGGTAACGGCTCCGATGGGATGAATGTTAACAGCCAATTGACATGAACGTTGTTTGATATATTCTATTTGTGACTTCGCAGCAAGAACTGGATTTGTATTGGGCATGATCATCACATCGGTAAATCCTCCTGCAGCTGCAGCCGCCGCACCAGTTTCGATAGTTTCTCTTTCTTCATGACCAGGGTCGGAGAAATGAGCGAATACATCCATCCAACCGATGCTCACATGTAAGTTGTCGTAGCTTACGATTTGGTCTGCCTGGACGTCAATGTGGTCATCAATTTTTTGAATGATACCATCTGAAATGAAAATGTCTTTAATGGAGTTATTGTGAGGGGAACCCTGACAAATAATGTGTGCTTGTTTGATTAAAACCTTCATTATTTCTATAAGATTAGGCAAATATCATTAAAAAAAATGAGTAGGCAATAAAAAGTAGGGGGGATTTATTGGGATTTAGGGAATTCTTATTTTTCTAGTTTCACGCAAAGCTCGCAAGGGAGCAAAGTCGCTAATTAGTCGACAATGCTATCCAGTATCAAGCATCCAGTATCAAGCATCCAGTATCCAGCATCCAGTATCCAGTATCAAGCATCCAGTATCCAGCATCCAGTATCCAGTATCCAGCATTTGAAATTCCGAAAAAAAAACAGCCCACCATTTTAACGTTGTGGGCTGTTTAAAAAATATTTTCCTTAAAATCCCTACCGTCCCATCCAACCTCCATCAATCGTCAAAATCGTTCCATTCACATAATCAGAAGCAGGAGAAGAAAGGAATACAAAACCACCTGCCATATCTTTTGGGTCGCCCCATCTGCCAGCAGGAATTCTTGCTAAAATAGAAGCATTTCTATCTTTATCAGCTCTAAGTAATGCGGTATTGTCTGTTGAAATATAGCCGGGTGCAATTCCGTTTACAGTGATGTCAAATTTAGCCCACTCGTTTGCAAAGGCTTTTATCAATGAAGCGATTGCGCCTTTACTTGCCGCATATCCCGGAACGTTTATACCGCCCTGAAAGCTTAACAAAGAAGCAGTGAAAACAATTTTACCATAACCGTTCTTAATCATTTGTTTGCCTATTTCTCTGGTGATGATAAATTGAGCATTCAAATTAATGTCAATGATGGTGTCCCAAAATTCATCAGAATGTTCGGCAACAGGATTGCGTAAAATATGACCTGCGTTGTTGATTAAGATATCAATTTTAGGATGGTCATTTTGCACATCAGTAAGAAATGTATACAAAGATTCTCTGCTGGTAAAATCAGCGTTATAAGCATAAAATTTTCTGCCTAATGCTGTAACGGCGTTAGCAATGTCTTGACCTGTTTCTTTCATCTTGCTGCTCACGCCAATAATGTCGGCTCCGTTTTCTGCTAATGCAATAGCGATTTCCAAACCGATACCTTTGTTACATCCTGTTACAATCGCCAGTTTGTTATCAACTCTGAAATTAATCATGGTAATAAAATTATTTTAAGTTCATAATGTTTACAGCATCCATATCAGCAAAGGAAGCGTTTTCACCCGCCATTGCCCAAATGAAAGAATAAGCCGATGTCGCAACTCCACTATGAATACTCCATGAAGGAGATACAATCGCTTCTTCATTGTTTAAGAACATATGTCTAGTTTCATGAGGCTCGCCCATAAAATGAATGATGCGTTGATTTTCAGGAAGGTCAAAATAGAAATAAGCTTCCATTCTTCTGTCGTGAAGATGTGATGGCATGGTGTTCCAAATGCTTCCTGCTTTGAAGTTGGTAACGCCAAGCATTAACTGACAACTTTTCAATCCATCAGGATGTACATATTTGTTGATTGTTCTGTGATTAGCAGTTTCTGCAGAACCCATTTCAGCTGGAGTAGCATCTGTTGATTTCATCAATTGAACAGGATATTCTGCATGAGCAGGACAAGAGAAGAAAATGAATTTTGCTTCAGCACCTGAGAACTGAACGTCTTGTTTGCCTTTACCAATATATAAGCAGTCTAATTTCTCTAAAGAATATGCAGTACCGTCAACGGTTACCTGCCCGGCTCCGCCAATATTGATGATGCCCATTTCTCTTCTTTCTAAAAAGTAGTTGCTTTTTAATTGATCATAAGTTCCTAAAGTTAACGAACCAGATGTTGGTTTTGCAGCACCAACAATCATTCTATCATAATGAGTATAGGCACAATTGATTTGACCATGATGAACTAATTTTTCAAGAAGGAATCTTTCTCTAATTTGTTCTGTGTTGTACTTAACGAAGTCCTGTGGATGAACTGCATGAATGATTTTCATTTTTTGTTTTTTTTACTTTTAAATTTTGAATTTTTACTTTTGAATTTTATTAAATCCTACTTGATGATTCTCTCACAAATAATTTGGGTTTGAAGATGATTTCTTTATCAGACATGTCTGTTTCACTGTGAATCATTTCAAGAAATATTTTCGCAGTGGCTTTGCCCATTTCGAATGCAAACATTTCCACACTGCTGATGGTAGGAGTCATCAATTTTGTCATGGGATCATTGTTGAAGCCAACAAGACCAATATCTTTTGGAATTTTTAATCCCGTTTCTTTGATTGCTAATAATGCTCCGATAGCCAGTCTATCGCTTATAGCGAAAATTGCGTCTGGTCTGTTTTTCATGGTGAGCAATTCTTTCGTTGCCATTTTTCCATATTCCTGATTGAAGTCGCAATGTATAATCAGGTTCTTGTCAACTTTAATTTTATTTTGTTTTAAAGTTTGGAGATATCCTTCCATTCTTTCATTGCTGATATTTAGATTTTCAGGACCTGCAAGAAGTGCAATTCTTTTGTAGCCTTGATCAATAAGATGTTGTGTCGCTATTCTTCCACCTTCAACATTGTCAAGTCGTACTCTTGGTGCTGCGATTGAATTTATGGTTCTATCGAAAAGTACCAATGGCTTTTTCTTCTGTTGAATTTTTTTGATGTGCTCAAAAATCATGGTTTCACTAGACACAGAAATGATGAATCCATCTACTAAACTATCGAGCAGTCTTTTTGTATTTACAATTTCTCTTCCAAAGCTTTCATCACTTTGACAAACCATAACCGTATAACCGGCTTCAAGGGCAACCTCATCAATTCCTTTTACCATTGTAGCTAATACGTAATCAAGATTAGGTATAATCAGTCCGATAGTATTGGTCTGTTTTTTTAATAAACTTAATGCAAGTTTATTAGGCTGATAATCTAATTCTTCAGCAAGTGCTTTAACTGCTTTTCTAGTCTCTTCACCTACATCAGGAGCATCACGTAAAGCCCTGCTGACTGTAGATGTCGATAATCTAAGTGCTAATGCGATATCTTTTATTGTAGTTTGCCTTTCCATTGGGTGCTAAAATTAGTATATGTTTTTGATAATGTTTTAGAAATTACCGGCACCCTTTCCGGCATCGTTATCATGAGTATAGTTTCGTAAATATTTACTTAACAGTACTGAACGCTTGAGGAATTCTAAAATTGAACATAAAATATTGAATAAAAATTAAGTGGTTCTTAAACTAAATTGTAGTTTAATGCCAATAATATTACATCGTTGTCGGAATTAATTGTTTAATCAGCACCGACATTTTTCTAGTGAAAGGATTACCGGTTGTTAAACATTTTATCTTTATTAAAAGTCTATTGCGGGTTGATGAAAAAAATAATACTCATATTTTTTCTTATTGCTGATTGTGTTTACGGTCAGCAACATCCCATTTCCTTTGCTACCAAAAAAGAATTTGCTGAAGTTTCTCGCCAACTTAAATCAAATGAATTATTGAATACTTCTTTTGAAAATATAAAAAATGAAGTAGATCCTCATTTGAATGTTGATGTAGATGTTCCTTACCCAAAAGATCCCGCAGGAGGTTATACGCATGATCAGCATAAATTTTTATATACCTTGATGTTTAATGCGGGATTGATGTATCAATTAACGGGCAATGTAAAATATGCTGACCTTGTAAAAAATATTTTATTAAAATATGCAAAGCTTAATCCTACACTTAAAAATCATCCTCAAGCAACTAGTGCTTCACCAGGTAGATTATTTTGGCAGGCTTTAAATGACGCCAACTGGTTGGTATATGCAGGATTGGCTTATGATCTTGTGAATGATCAGATCAATAAAGAAGATAAAAAAACAATTGCAGAAAAAACATTTGCTCCCATAGTAAATTATTTTGTGGTTGATCAAAAACAATGGTTTAATTTAATTCACAACCATGCTGTTTGGGCGACTGCCGGTGTAGGAATTGTTGGTATCGCATGCGACAACGATAACTATTTGCAAATGGCATTGTATGGAACAGAGAAGGACGGTAAATCAGGTTACATAGCAAACCTTGATGGATTGTTTTCTCCGGATGGTTATTATAACGAAGGGCCTTATTACACAAGATATGCGTTATTGCCTTTTTATCTTTTTGCTAACGCTATCAATCATGTAAAACCTGAATTGAAAATTTTTGAATATCGCAAACGCATTTTGAAAAAAGCACTTGATGTGGCTTTACAACTAACAAATACTAATGGTGAGTTTTTTAGTTTTAACGATGCACTAAAAGATAAAACATACCAATCGAATGAAGTGGTAAATGCAGTAGATTTTGCATGGCAGGCTTATGGTGCTGATTCTAGTTATTTACCGGTTTGTAAAGCACAAAATAGAGTAGTGCTTTGTAAAGGTGGTGCTGATATCAGTGCCGCATTAAATAAAGTGAAAACAAAGGAAATGTTTTACCCTTACGCATCAGCAGAATATACAGATGGTGCTGATGGAAAAAAAGGAGGAGTAGCAATATTGCGTGCAGGTAAATCAGACAACTTATCTACATTGATTTACAAATACAGTTCTCATGGATTGTCTCATGGCCATTATGATAAATTGAACATTCAGTATTATGATAAAGGCAATGAAATACTTCAAGACTATGGTGCTGTTCGCTATATCAATATTGAACAAAAATGGGGCGGAAGGTATTTGCCGGAAACTAACAGTTACGCACAACAGACAATTGCTCACAATACGATAACTGTAGATGAAAAAAGTCATTACAATGGAGTAGAGAAAATTAGTGAATTGAATCATGCTAATAAAATGTATAGTGACATTAACGGAAAAAATCTGAAGGTAATGGCAGCAATGGATGATAAAGCATATAGCAATGTGAAATTATTTAGAACGGTATACATGATTACCATTCCTGGAACTGAGAAGACAATTGTTGCTGATATTTTTAAAACACAATCTGATTCAATTCATCAATATGATTTGCCATTTAATTTTTTAGGCACGGTGATGAGTACCAATTTTAAATATCACTACAATTCTAGTTTGACATCTTTAGGTAACAGTAACGGTTACCAGCATTTATGGGTAGAAGCTGCTTCCGAAAAAGTAGCACCTTTTACACAATTTACTTTTTTAAATCACAAAGCCTTTTATACAATCTCATCTTTGTCTTCAGATTCAACTCAGATTTATTTTACCAGAACTGGCGCTAATGATTCTAACTTTAATTTAAGAAGAGATCCATCCTACATTTTGAGAGCCAAAAATAAAAACCAAACTTTTATAAATGTAATAGAGCCTCATGGTAACTTTAATCCCATTACAGAAATTGCGGTCAATTCAAAATCATCTGTAACAGCCATTGAAAAAATGGAAGACAATGCTTCAATTACGGCATTGAAAATAAAAACTAAAGAAGGAGATATTTTAATTATACAATCAAATGATGATAATAATCTTGATCACCAACATGTCATAAATCTGAATGGCATGGAGATGAAATGGACAGGCCCTTATTATGTATCATTCAATAACGCAAAACTACAATAACAAATAAAAACTACAATTTATGTCAACAACGGAAACAATGGAAATTACAACATTGCCCTTTACAGACAGTTCGGCAATCGAATGGCAACAAATGGCAGAAGGCGTTTCTAGAAAAATTTTATGTTACGATAAAAACATGATGATGGTTCGTGTCGCTTTTGAAACCGGTGGTATCGGAGCATTACACCAACATCCTCATATTCAGATGTCTTTAATTGAAAGTGGTCAATTTCAAGTTGAAATAGACGGAGTGAAAAAAATACTTAATGCAGGCGATGTATTTTACGTACATTCCAATTTAATACATGGAGTCGTTTGTCTTGAAAAAGGTGTTTTGGTAGACATGTTCAATCCAATGCGTGAAGATTTCGTTTTATAAAAATTGGATTATAAGATTTATCTAGTTTAGAATTTTTAGGTCATCAGTCAAAATTAATATCAATGAAAAAATCATTACTTATTTGCTTAGTTGCAATGATGAGTATCTTGTGTAAAGCACAAACAACTTATTATTGGATTGGCGGCACTGGTGCAACAAGCACAGTGAGTTTTACATCTACCTCATCTTCTAGTCCGAAATGGAATACTGCATTAAATGGTTCTGGTACAAACAGAACAGTTGTAGACCCAACGGATATACTAATAATAGATGGAACTAATGTGGGTGGTGCGACTGCAACAACAGGTGCGGTAGCTGCAACTTGTGGTAGTACAAATTTTGGACAATTGATTTTAAGAAACGGAGCAAGTCTTACGCTGTTAAGACCTTCAACCGGAACGGGTACTATAACCATAAATGGTGATGCTACTGCCACCGATGATTTATTAATAAATGCTGGTTGTACCTTGACAATAGGAGTTCCAGATTCAATAGTAACTACTTCAGGCAACAATTTATTATTGTCTGCTACAGCTACTGGCAAAGTATTGGGTACTTTGTTTTTGAACAGAGGTGCTTGCCGTGTAACGGCTTCTAACCCCGCAGTAGGTGGTTCATTGTTTTTTGAAAGTGGTTCTATTTGCAAAGCAAATTCAGAAATCACTTATTATCCTTTTGGATCAAGTTCGGGTGTAGCCAATGCAGTTGTTTTTAAGAATGGGTCAAAGTTGGTTTATATGGGAGGGAATTG
>CANGEZ010000085.1 GCA_947452875.1 Chitinophagaceae bacterium | reverse complement strand
TGGTACAATGAAGATGAGCCTATTATTTGGTGGTCTCCTGATCCGAGATGTGTATTGTTTCCTGATAAATTGAGAGTGACCAAAAGTATGAAACAGGTGTTACAGAATGGACGATTTCGTTTCACTGTAAACAAAGCTTTTCCAAAGGTTATCAATGCATGTAAAACGGTTGATAGAAAAGATGGCTTGGGTACATGGATCAACCAAGATATCGTAGACGCATACACGAAGTTACATGAGGCCGGATATGCGATAAGCGCGGAAACCTGGAGAGAAGGAATGCTGGTTGGAGGATTGTATGGTATCAAACTAGGTAATGTCTTTTTCGGCGAAAGCATGTTCAGCACTGAATCTAACGCTAGCAAATTTGCTTTTATCAATTTGGTCAATCAATTAAAAAAGAACGGTCTTCAGCTGATTGATTGTCAACAGAAGACCGAACATTTAATGAGTTTAGGGGCGGAGATGATGTCTAGAGCAGAATTTATTCGAATTTTAAACAAACATATTTAGTCTACATGATCACTTCCACAAAATACTAAGAATCCCCAAGGTTTCAATTCGAATTTTAGTCCCGGTTTCAGTGTGATCCATTTGTTTTCAAATACATTACCAATTACTCCACTGAAATTTTTATCCAATATGGTTACAGTTTGAGGTTTTGAAGTGAGATTCAAAAATGTCAATACTTTATAATTATCCTTTTCTCTCATGTAACATAATACGTTTTCATCAGCCGAAGTTTTTATTCTTCTATAAGAAGCATCTGATCCGTATGCCGGATTCATTTTACGATTGTAAAAAAGTTTTTTGTAAAAATCTTCCATTTCCAATCCATTCCATTCAATAGGGTCTTTTACAAAGAACTTCAGTCTTTTCTTATTAGGAATTTCTTGTCCGCTGTACACTAACGGTATGGTTTGATTGTAAGTCATAGAGAATACGCTGAACATTTTATACGCATCGCCATATTTTTCAAATTCAGTACCATTCCAACTGTTTTCATCGTGGTTGGTAGTGAAATTCATGCGCATCGCATCTTTCGGGTAACGTTTGTAGTTAGCATTTAATGAATCGATGAATGCTGATGCAGACATTTTACCTTCATATAAATCTCTGGTATAACCCATGGCATTCCAGTTGTAGGTAGCATCAAATCCGGCTTCATGCAACCATCCTGTATTGCCTTCGGCCAACATGAACACATCTTTCATTTTTTTCAATTCGCCGATGCAGGTTTTCCAAAAGTCAGCAGGAACAGGCTCTGCCACATCGCAACGGAAACCGTCGATATCGGCATTTGTAATCCAAAATTTCATAGCATCAATCATGCTGTCACGAAGTTCTTTATTGTCGTAATTCAATTTGTACACATCTGTCCAATCGAACGGCGAAATCAAATTTCCTTTTTCATCTTTGGTATAAAAATCAGGGTGTCTTTCTACCCAGCCGTTATCTAAACCGGTATGATTAGGCACCCAGTCGGTAATAACTTTGAAACCCATTTCATGAGCATTTTTTACAAGTGAAACAAAATCACTCATGTCTCCAAACTCAGGATTGATAGCTTTGTAATCTTGAACGGCATAATAACTGCCCAATTCTGATTCATTCATTTTTCTTCCTTTAACACTAATAGGTGTGATAGGCATGAACCATAAAATTTCAACGCCCATTTTTTTGAGTCGTGGTAATGATTTCTCAAAAGCTTTGAAAGTGCCCTCGTTGGTATATTGTCTTAAATTCACTTCGTAAATATTGGACTGTAACGACCATTTAGGATGTGGGAATAATGATTTCTCAGATTGAGCGATTACAGTTAATGTTAAGGCAATCGATAATAATGATAATGTCAGTTTTTTAAATTGCATAATTTTTATTTTAATTGAATACTGTGAGCTTATTTTACTAATTCTAAAACAATTGTTTGATAAGATCCTAATTTGAAATCTGTCTTAGAGCCCATCTCTTTTGTTATGACATTTTTATATTTTGAAAATCCGTTCGTTCTTTCGTCGAATTTATTGAATGAAATATTTTTTTCTGACTTGGAAGTGTTCATGACAATCATGATGGTTTGGTTATTGTCATATCTGAAGTATGTATATACGCCATCTTCAGGCAAATACTGCATGAATTTTCCGGTAGTTAATGCTGATGATTTTTTTCTAAAATTGGCAAGCGATTTAATCAGATAAAAAATTTGATTGTCTTTTTCTGTTCTGCCTTCATGAGAGAATTTATTCGTTTTGTCTTCTCTCCAGCCGCCCGGGAAATCAAGTCTTACATAGCCATCCGAAGGGTAAGTTGTTCCTGTGGTGGCAAATTCAGAAGTGTAATATAATTCTGGTATACCCCTAGCCGTTAGTAACCAACACAAAGCGGATTTGTATTTGTTGATATCTTCTCCCACCACTGAATAAAATCTGGCCATATCATGATTGTCGAGAAAAATCACATTTCTAGTTGGGTCTTTATATACAAAATCTTGCGCAAGGGTAGTGTACAATTTATTGACACCATCATCCCAACCAAAATCTTTATTCATCGCATCCATGATGGCCCATAATGTTTGAAAATCTGTTACACCTTGCAAATTGCTTTTGTAAGGAATATTGTAATTGTTCTCACAGAAATAACTTTGATTAGGAACACCATGAACCCAAGTTTCACCAAATAAAGTAATCTTCGGGTATTCATTCATCAGTGCTTTGTTACATCTGTTCATGAAGACAAGGTCGTTGTATGCATAAGTATCAATTCTCCAGCCGTCGATGCCAAATTCTTCAACAGTCCAAATAGCATGCTGCATAAGAAAGTTGGCGACAAAAGGATTGTTTTGATTTAGGTCTGGCATTTGTGGTGTAAACCAACCATCACTCATTTGTTTTTTATCTTTTTTGCTGGCATAAGGATCGAAAAGTGTTTGGTCTTTATAGGTTGTGTTTGTATAAGAATCCCATTGATGCAGCCAATCTTTCATGGGTAAATCTTGCACGGTAAAATGATAAAGACCTACGTGGTTGTAGACAGCATCTTGTATTACTTTCAATCCTTTGTTGTGAGCCGCATCAACCAATTCATGGTAAGCTTTGTTGCCACCTAATCTTGGGTCAACTTTATAGTGATTGGTAAATGCATAGCCATGCTCGGTTCTGTCGGGCATGTCATTTTCCCAAACAGGATTTAACCAAATTGAAGTCACGCCTAAATCAGTTAGATAGTCCAGATGATTTTGAATGCCTTTCAAATCGCCGCCATGTCTGTTGAAAACGGTATCTCTTCTTAATGATTGATCTTTCATACCAGCTACTCTGTCGTTGGATTCATCTCCATTACTAAAACGGTCTGGTAATATCAGATACATGAAATCTTTTGACGTAACGCCTTGAGCATATGAAATGCCATTTTTAGTTCTTCTTTCTTTTAATTCGAAATTTATCTTTTTGGTAGCATTTCCAAAGTTTGCAGAGAAGCTTATGGTTCCTGGTTTTGTTGTGTTGGAGATGATGACATCAAGGAATACATAATTATTATTTTCAACTTTATTGATTTTCTTGATGGTTACTCCTGGATAAATAACTGTAATTGTTTTTGCCGTTCCAATTTTCTCTCCATGCAACATGATTTGCAATTCCGGATTTTTCATGTTCACCCACCAGTTTGTAGGGTAGGTTTCAATGTTTTGGGCGAAGGAGAAACTAATTAAAAAGTAAAAAGTAAAAAGTAAAAATAGGTGCGGTTTTAGAATGAAACTTTTCATGTGTTAATATAGTTTTATTTTGGTCACATGTTATATCCTTTATTATAATTCTCGGTTGGTATGAGCCAACTCTTATGGCTATTTCATGTTGATTTTAGAGTGTGTTTATTTGTTTCTGTTTTCTTTAATGATAAAAAAGCAAACGATGCCAGCTGTTATCAACAAGAATCCTCCGATTTGTACTGCCATTAATCTATCGTTGTGTAAATAATCAGACATGATTTTTCCAAAGAATAGGGAAGCGATTATTTCGGGTAATACGATGAAGAAATTGAAGATGCCCATATAGATGCCAACTTTTTCTTCAGGTATACACCCCGCGAGCATAGAGTAGGGCATAGCTAAAATAGATGACCATGCAACACCTACCATACCCATGCTTAAAAATAACATGGAAGGATTGCTTACAAAATACACTGAAATCAATCCGATGCCACCTGTGATTAAGCAGAGAGCATGTGTATTTTTTTTGCCGATTAATTTCACCCAGAATGGCAATGTGAATGCGAAAATAAAGGTCACTAAATTTAAAATAGCAGAAGTACTATTGGCTAGTTCTAAACCTTTCGTGTAGGTTTCACTGTTAGTGATGGGGTCTCCTTTGAAAATTTGTGCGGCAACGCCTGTGCTGTAATAAAACCACATTAAAAATAATCCCGGCCAGGTTAGAAAATTTACCAAAGCTAATTTTCTCATTTGCACTGGCATGTTGATAATAGAAGAAGTGATTTCTTTAAAAATGTTTCCAATGCCTTTGTCATTTTGATTTGAAGAAGATTTCCAATTTTCATCTGAAGGAGGATATTCATTACTTCTGAAAATGGTGTACATCACGGATATAAAAAATACGGCACCGCCGATATAAAACGACATCAAAATATTTTGAGGAATCGAGCCATTTAATTTTTCTCTGGAAACATGAAACCAATTGGCTAACATCTGAGGTAAATAGCCTGCGATAAAAGAGGCTAATCCGATAAACATACTTTGCATGGCAAATCCAAATGGTCTTTGTTCTTCATCCAAATTATCTGCTACAAAAGCCCTAAAAGGTTCCATGGTGATGTTTATACTTGAATCTAAAATCCATAAAGCACCGGCCGCCATCCAAACAGAAGGGGAGTTGGGCATGATGAATAATAATGCAGAACTTAATATCGCACCCACTAAAAAGTAAGGTCTTCTTCTGCCCAGTCTTTTATTCCAGGTTCTGTCGCTCATGTATCCAATAATAGGTTGAATAATCAATCCAGTCATGGGTGCAGCTAGCCATAAGCCTGGAATTTGTTCTGGAGATGCTCCGAGGAATTCATAGATGGCACTCATGTTGCCCATTTGCAAACTCCAACCAAATTGAATGCCGAAAAACCCAAAACACATATTCCATATTTGCCAAAAACTTAGCCTTGGCTTTGCACCTGTAAATGCTGTAGACATATATTGAACTTTTAAATGAAAGAATGTTGTGTAAGATTTACACTTTATGTGATACAAGATATAAACTACACTGAATATAATGAAAATTAATTTTTTAATGTGGTGAGAATCCGACAAGTACATTAAAATTGATATTGATAGTTTGTGAGATGTGTTTATTTTACACAATAGTTACTACATTTGATTTTAAGACACATCGAATTATTATTAATTTTTATCCAAAAAGTATATGAAAAAATATCTTCTCAGTGTAGTTGTTTTATTAAGTTATTTTTTTTCTTTCTCACAATTGCTGACAACAAGTCCTGCTTTTGTTACAGAAGCAACAACTTCCTTTACCATTATCATGGATGCCTCTAAAGGGAATAAAGGTTTGAATAATTATGCGACAACTTCTGATGTGTACGTTCATACAGGAGTTATTACGAGTTCCAGCACCAGTAGTTCAGATTGGCGTTATGTAAAATTTAATCAGAATTTCACGGCAACCAATGCTTCACTAATTGCAACTTATATTGGTGGAAACAGATGGCAGTTTAGTATTACCGGTGGATTAAGAGCTTATTATGGAGTGCCTTCAGGAGAAACGATTTTGAAGATTGCGATATTATTTAGAAGTGGTAATGGAAGTTTGGTGCAAAGAAATATTGATGGAACGGATATGTACATCCCTGTTAATACAACTGCTCTTGCTGCGAAACTTTCAGTGCCACCGAAGCAACCTACATTTATACCTAAAGCAGAGCCCATTACAAAAGTTATAGGTAATCAGGTAGCCGTTACCGGTATATCGAATAATGTAGCCACATTGAAATTGTATTTTAATGGTAGTTTGATTCAGACTGCAACAGGCGCTACAACTATTACATCTTCTCCAGGCCCAACAATAACCACTTCAGGAACACAAACTATCATGCTAGAGGCTTTTGATGGGGTAACAACAAAATATGATACCATTAAATTTTATGTTGCTGGAACAGTTAATGTGGCAGCACTTCCCGCAGGTTTGCGAGATGGAATTAACTATGAAGCCAATAATACTGCAGTAACATTTGTATTGTATGCACCAGGAAAAAGTAGGGTTTGTTTGATTGGTGATTTGCCCGGTAGCAACTGGGATGAGCAAGCTGGTTATCAAATGAATAAAACACCAGATGGAAATTACTGGTGGCTCAGAGTTACAGGATTGACAGCTGGGGCTGAATATTCTTTTCAATACTTAATCAATGGCAACCTTCCTGTTTCAGATGCTTATGTTGAAAAGGTTCAGGATCCATGGAATGATCAATATATTTCTACAACTACTTATCCCAATCTTAAGCCTTATCCATCAGGATTTACAACTGGTGTTGTTGGGATTTTTCAAACTAACGCACCTGCATACACGTGGACAACAACCAATTATACCAGGCCTGATAAAAAACGTATTGTCATCTACGAAATGTTGATGAGAGATTTTATTGTTAAGCATGATTGGAAGACGTTAAGGGATTCAATTAACTATTTCAAAAACTTAGGCATTAACGCCATCGAATTAATGCCTATCAATGAATTTGAAGGCAATAACAGTTGGGGTTATAATCCTGATTTTTATTTTGCGCCAGATAAATATTATGGTCCCAAAAATGATCTGAAACAATTCATAGATATCTGTCATGCCAATGGCATCGCTGTAATCATGGACATTGCATTGAATCACTCTTTTGGATTATCGCCATTAGTGCAGATGTATTGGGATTCTACAAATAATCGACCTGCTGCTAATAATCCATGGTTTAATCCAGTTGCCAAACATGGCTTTAGTGTTGGCTATGATTTCAACCATGAGAGTTTGCAAACAAGATATTTTACCAGCAGAGTTTTAGAACATTGGCTGGTTAATTATAAAATAGATGGATTTAGATTTGATTTGTCAAAAGGCTTTACCCAAACTCAAACTTGTGACAATACAGGGAATAATTGCAGTGTGGGAACATGGAGTGCTTATGATCAAAGCCGAATCAATATTTTAAATCGATATTACGATACCATGCAGTTGAAATCATCGGGAAGTATTGCTATACTTGAACATTTTGCCGATAACGCAGAAGAGGTTGCATTATCTAACAAAGGATTTTTATTGTGGGGAAATATGAATAATAATTATGCGCAGGCATCAATGGGTTATGTTTCAAGTTCAGATTTATCTTATGGTGTATTTACCAATCGCGGTTGGACTAATCCTCATTTGATTACTTATATGGAAAGTCATGATGAAGAAAGAATTAATTTTAAAAACATTAATTATGGTAATTCATTTAATGGATATAATATCAAGGATACGAATACCGCGCCCAAAAGAATGGAACTGGCTCATGTGTTTTTACTTACTATACCCGGTCCGAAAATGATTTGGGAGTTCGGGGAACTGGCTTACGATACTTCAATTAATTTTTGTCAGAATGGAACAATTAGTACCAATTGCCGTACAGATCAAAAACCAATAAAATGGGGCTATTACAATGATCCAGAAAGAAAAGCGCTTTACAATGTAGTGGCCAATCTCAATCGCTTAAGAAATAATGCTACATATAGTTCGCTGTTTACGTCAAACAATATTAATTACAATTTAAGCGGACTTGTGAAAACAATGATAGTAACACAAGGGTCAACGGGTATCGTGGTCATGGGCAATTTCGATGTGGCGGCACAAACAGCTACTGTAACTTTTCCTTTCACAGGTGT
>CANGEZ010000084.1 GCA_947452875.1 Chitinophagaceae bacterium | reverse complement strand
GGTAAAGGATCTTCAGGTGGCCACCAAAAAAGCGATTAAACGTATTTCTGAAAAATATGTAAATCATCAATTGGATTTATTGATGTCTAATGTAAAGGCTGTTCAAAGTAACCTGAATCAGAAAATTGCCGTTCCTACTGTAGAAGGGTTTGTATTCATTCAAATGCAGGATATTATCAGATGCGAGGCACACGGTGCTTATACTTACATTTTTACCAACAAAAAAGACAAAATCATAGCTTCTAAAAACATTAAAGAATACGAAGAGATTTTACCCAAAAATTACTTCTTCAGAATTCATAATTCTCACTTAGTTAATATCAACAGAATGCTTCGTTATAATAAAGGCCGAGGCGGTACCGTAACTATGGAAGACGGCACTCAAATTGAAGTCGCTAGCAGAAGAAGGGGAGAGTTTCTCAACATGTTTCAGTAAATACTTTATAAATCATCAGTATTTCTCATCATTTTAAAGTTTATTTTGAATTTTAGGTTGATTTTCAAAATAAACTTTTGTAAGCGATTAGTTTTTATTTATTTTTGCCTCCCAATCAAATGGTAGTTGTAGCTCAGTTGGTTAGAGCATCAGATTGTGATTCTGAGGGTCGTGGGTTCGAGCCCCATCAATTACCCCAAAAGCTGTCTTATCAAGGCAGCTTTTTTCTTTTTATGCTTTTCTTTTTTGTTTATATGGGCTCCCTTTTTTGTGTAATATTTTGTTTAACAAAACATTATTCACATTCCTTCGTTTATATCCTGCGGGGGAGAGTATTTTTCCGTTATTTTTACAACATGCAAAAAATTGCTGATTTTATTATGAGTAAAAAATTTATTCCAGTCGTAATCGTGCTAACCTTTTTAGGCTTGTTTTTTACCTATCAGTCCCAAGGACGTAGTGATAATGATGATCCCAAAGCTAGACATGCAAGAATTCTAAAAAATGTGAGCATGTTACTTGAGCAAGGACATTTCAGCCCAAAGAAAATCGACGATAACTTCAGTGAAGAGCTTTTGAAAAGTTTTTTAAAAGAACTTGACGATGAAAAAACCGTTTTTCTAAAACCGGATATTGATAAATTTAAAAAATATCAACACGTTTTGGATGATGAAATTCATGGCATGCCGCTGGAATCTTTTTACGACATCAGTGATGTTTACCTAAAAAGAATGAATGAAGTTGCTTTGATTCCGCAACAGGTTTTAATAAAACCAATGGATTTTACAACAGATGAAAAAGTGCAACTTGATGGAGATAAATTAAATTATCCCAAAAATGAATCAGAAAGATTTGATTTATGGAGAAGAAGATTAAAGTATGCCGTATTGGGCAAGTTTGTAGATATGCAAGAAGACAGAGAGAAAAATAAAGACAAAAAAGATTTTGTGATAAAAGCTGATTCTACACTTGAAAGAGAAGCTAGAGAGCAAGTTAAAAAGCAGATGGATCGTTATTTTTCTACAAAGAAAAATAGAGAGAACGAAGAGAATAATTTCAGTGTTTTCGTTAATGCTATCACAGGTTTAATGGATCCTCACACCACGTATTTTCCTCCTATAGATTTACGATCATTTAACGAATCCATGAGCGGTAGGTTTTTTGGAATTGGCGCTCAGTTGAAAGATGAAGATGGTAAAATAAAAATTTCTAGCCTAGTTAGTGGCGGTCCGGCATGGAAAAGTGGTGAACTGAAAGAAAACGATGAAATTATTAAAGTTGCCCAAGGAAACCAAGAACCAGTAGATGTAACTGGATATGCTGTTATTGATGCTGTAAAGCTGATTAGAGGCGCAGAAAAAGGATCTGAAGTAAGATTGACTGTCAAAAAACCTGATGGCACACTTAAGGTCATTGCTTTAATGAGAGATGATATCAAATTAGAAGATACGTTTGCTAAATCAGCCATTATCAATGGCAATAATAAAATTGGTTACATCTACCTTCCAGAATTTTATGCTGATTTTGAAAGACCTAATGGCGCGCGTTGTGCAGCTGATGTAGCAAAAGAAGTGGAAAAACTAAAAGCTGAAAATGTAGATGGAATTATTCTTGATTTAAGAAATAATGGTGGTGGTTCTTTGTATGATGTGGTTCAAATGGCTGGATTGTTTATAAACGATGGTCCTATATGTCAGGTAAAGGGCAGAGATGAGAAGGCTAATATTTTAAAAGACAGAGACAGTAAAATACAATATAGTGGTCCATTGGCGGTAATGGTTGATGGCACAAGTGCTTCTGCTTCAGAAATTTTTGCAGCAGCTATTCAGGATTATAAAAGAGGTCTTATAATTGGTGCCTCTTCTACTTATGGAAAAGGAACCGTTCAACGTAACATCTCTTTGAACCCAGATAATGAACTAGGAATAACCAGTAGCAAGGTTGATGACATGGGTTCTGTGAAGTTGACTTTACAGAAATTCTACAGAATAAACGGAGGCGCGACTCAATTGAGAGGTGTGGTTCCGGATGTTGTTTTGCCTGATCGTTTTGATTACTTAAAATTCAGAGAAAAAGACAATCCAAGTGCTTTGAAATGGGATGAAATCCCTCATGCAGATTATCAAAAATGGATAAAAAGTAGCGATGTAGAACAGGCTGCAACAATGGTGAGTGAAGAGGTGATTAAGAATACAACTTTCAACAGTATTAAAAATAATGTGCTTTGGTTGGAGAAGTATAATGATAGAGAATATTCTTTAAACATTACCAAGTACAAGCAAGAGCAAAAGCAATTAAAGGATGTGGTTAAAAACCTCGACGATTTAAATAAATTGGCTACTCCTATGGATTTTAAAAACCTTTCAGCTGATACCTTCGCCATCAACAGTGCTGAGGATAAAATTGAAAAGAACAAGCAATGGATTAAATTCAGAAATACTGATGTTTATATTGATGAATCAGTAAAAGCATTGGATAAGTTGATTGCATTGGAGAATATGGCGAAGAATAAGTAAGCCCCCTAAATCCCGAAGGGGGAAGATGTTTGGTGTTTGTTGTTGATGCCACAAATACACTAAGGCACAAAGTAACACTAAGTGAGTATTGTTAATTCGCGGTTATAATAAATTCAAAATTCAAAAGTAAAAAATCAAAAACCTTCGTGATTCTTTGTGACTTCGAGCCTTCGTGGCAAAAAATAATAATTCGTGAATTCGTGGTTATTCAAATCAAAAACCTTCGTGATCCTTTGTGCCTTCGAGCCTTCGTGGCAAATAAAATAATTCGGGGTTGAAACTCCATAAAAAAAGCGCCGTTTAAGGCGCTTTTCATTTCTATAAATTAGTGTTTTAATTTTATTTTGTTGCTTTCTTAACTACTGGTTTGGTAGTTTTCACTTTGTTGGCTGCATTTACTGAGTCAGCCATTTTAACCGCTTCAAAGGCATTTGCAAAGGCACCAGTTCTAGACAATTCATTCAACATCTTCTTATCATCTGTGCCAGGTACTTTTACTTCGTCTTTACAAACTACTGCAGATTTTTCAATGATATCTTTTAATTGCTTTGCAGTTAAAGTAGGGTAGTATTCCAAAGTCAGTGCAGCAATACCTGCTACAACCGGGCAAGCCATACTAGTTCCACTTGCATTCCCATAAGTGTTCCCACCGGGTATAGTAGAGTAAATGCTTACACCAGGAGCGAACACATCAACTTCTTGTTTACCATAATTGCTGAATGAAGCCGTTAATCCACCATTTTTTTCATCACCACTAGCTCCAACTGTAATGACATTGCCTGCTTTTCCAGAACCGTCTTCAAAAATCGGGTTAGGGAAATTATCAGCTGTATCAATGTTTTTAGAATCGTTTCCTGCAGCATGAACTAATAATACTCCTTTTTTTTCAGCATATTTGAAAGCTTCGTCAACCCATTTTTTTTCAGGAGAAAAACTTTTACCAAAACTCATGCTAATGATTTTCGCACCATTGTCAACAGCATAACGAATCGCATTGGCAATGTCTTTATCGTGTTCATCGCCATCAGGTACTGCACGCAACATCATAATGCTCACATTATCTGCAATGCCATCAATACCTTTCTCATTGTTTCTGGCGGCACCTATGATTCCTGAACAGTGAGTACCATGGAACGGAGTAGAGGCCATGATATCATTATTGCCATAATTTCTGTCGTTTAAGTTTGATTCATCATCTTTAACTATATCAGCTCTGTATGCTTTTGGTGCCACTGTGGCTGCTTCTGCTTTTCTCAATTGGCCACCAATTTCATCGAGCAGCTGGGTATTGGTGATTTCATAACTGTTGTTGGCTTTGCTGATATTTAAAATCAAACCTTTGGC
Source organism: Chitinophagaceae bacterium (assembly GCA_947452875.1). Classification (GTDB taxonomy): domain Bacteria; phylum Bacteroidota; class Bacteroidia; order Chitinophagales; family Chitinophagaceae; genus Ferruginibacter. Next base: position 3,711 of record CANGEZ010000084.1, on the reverse strand, counting down.
CATTTTCCCATTGGCATCTGTGGTATTGTTTGTTTTTAAATCTTCGCCATTGTATTCATCTTTACCTAATTCTTTTCTTAACACAGAATCTCCTGCAAGAAATTTAGGATAGAGCATTTTCAAATATCCAATTTCAGATTCATTGACTTCGCCAACAACTTTTTCTTTTGCTTTTTGATACATAGCATAAGATTTTTTGTCGGCAGGAGATAGCGAATCTACATTTACTTCTTTGCCTTCCCATCTGCTTTTCAATTTGTGGTAAACGCGGGCACCTTCATCGCTGTCTTCTTTAACGTTTTTGCCATCTTTACCACCAATGAAATTCCATCCGTGAACATCGTCAATGTAGCCGTTTTTGTCGTCATCTTTGCCATTTCCTGGAATTTCTTTAGGGTTGGTCCAAAGTACTGATTTCAAATCTTCATGCAATGTATCAATACCGCTGTCAATTACAGCAACTACTACTTTTTTGCTTTTTAAATTCTTTGATTTCAAAAAGTCATAAGCTTTATTTAGGCTTATACCATTGAAACCAGTTTCGGTTTTATCTAACTGGTGCCAATTATTGGGAGCTTTTTTTTCAGCACCTTCTGAATTCTGTGAGAAAGAAGCCGTACCAAGTAATAGGCCGGATGCAATCAATGCGTAAGTTTTTATCATTTTTTTGTTTTTTTTAGTCAGTGAAATTATCTGTTTGAATAGAGTTTTAAAAGCAAATCAGATAATTTGGGAAATTTTTACAAATCAAATTTAATGCCTTGTGCTAATGGTAATTTGTCTGTATAATTAATGGTATTTGTTTGACGTCTCATGTATACTTTCCATGCATCACTTCCGCTTTCTCTGCCACCGCCGGTTTCTTTTTCGCCGCCAAAAGCACCACCGATTTCAGCACCTGATGTCCCTATGTTTACATTAGCTATGCCACAATCGCTTCCTGATTGAGAAAGGAATTTCTCGGCTTCAAGAAGATTTGTAGTAATGATAGAAGAGGAGAGCCCTTGAGGTACACCATTTTGTAATGCAATGGCTTCATTCATGGTTTTGTATTTCATGATATATAATATCGGAGCAAAGGTTTCGTGCTGTACGATTTCGAAACTGTTTTTTGCTTCAGCAATACAAGGCTTCACATAACAACCACTTTCGTATCCTTTGCCTTTGAGAACACCGCCTTCAACAAGGAATTTACCGCCTTCAGCTTTGCACTTTTCGATAGCAGCAAGGTACATGTCCACAGCATCTTTATCAATCAATGGTCCCACATGATTTTTTTCATTCAATGGATTGCCAATTTTTAATTGTTTGTAAGCGTGTGCTAATTTGTCTTTAAACTTATTGTATATTTTTTCATGAATGATGAGTCTTCTTGTAGTTGTGCATCTTTGACCGGCTGTACCTACTGCACCAAAAGTTGCAGCAATCATAGCTATATTCAAATCTGCTTCTTTTGATATGATGATGGCGTTGTTACCACCTAGTTCTAATAAGCTTCTTCCTAATCGTTGACCTACAGCAGCGGCTACCGCTTTACCCATTCTGGTACTACCTGTTGCAGACACCAATGGCACTCTTGTATCATTACTCATCCATTCGCCAACTTCTCTACCACCGCTAACCAAGCAGCTTACGCCTTCAGGAACATTATTTTTCTTAAATACAGTTTGAATGATTTTTTGACAAGCTATACCGCATAATGGCGTTTTTTCGCTGGGTTTCCAAATGCAAACATCTCCGCAAACCCATGCTAACATTGTATTCCAACTCCATACGGCTACTGGGAAGTTGAAAGCAGATATTATGCCTACGATTCCCAAAGGATGATATTGTTCGTACATTCTGTGTCCGGGTCTTTCACTATGCATGGTTAATCCATGTAACTGACGTGATAATCCAACTGCGAAATCACATATGTCAATCATTTCTTGTACTTCACCTAGGCCTTCTTGTAAGCTTTTGCCCATTTCATAACTAACCAATTTACCTAATGGCATTTTATATTTTCTGAGTTCTTCACCAATTTGTCTTACGATTTCCCCTCTTTTAGGAGCCGGCCAGGTGCGCCATTCTTCGAATGCTTTTTGAGCTGTGGTTACAACAGTTTGATAAGATTTTTCGTCGGCAGCAATAACGGAGCCAATCAATTTTCCATCAACTGGAGAATAAGATTCAATTACTGCTGCTTTGGTTTTAATCCATGTGGATCCTGTTGATACACCGGGATTGTTTCCTTGTATCTGTAATGTTTTAAGAAAGTCCATTTGTGTAGATTTTTATTTAGTCACAAAGGTACAAACTTATGGAGGCAATTTGTGAAAATGTCATAAGATTTGAAGGTAATCAAATTGAGATATTAATCGGAGTTCAAATTAAAAATTTAAAAGTAAAAAGTAAAAAAAGAAGTTATCAATTTTGATTTTTGAATTTTGACTTTTAAATTTTTCTCAATATTGCTCCTTCTCATTTGGAAAATCTCCGGACTTAACGTCGGTAATGTATTGCTTCACGGCAGTATTAATTTGCTCATGGAGATTTAGATATTTCCTAAGAAATCTTGGTTTAAATTCAGTGTTAATGCCGAGCATATCATGCATAACCAATACTTGTCCATCGCAGGCGCCACCTGCACCAATCCCAATAGTAGGGATGTGTATACTTTCTGATACTTCTTTTGCCAATGCTGCAGGGATTTTTTCAAGCACGATGGCAAAACAACCAGCTTCTTGTAACAAGAGTGCATCTTTTCTCAATTTCATAGCCTCAGCTTCTTCCTTGGCTCTCACTGTGTAAGTCCCGAATTTGTATATGCTTTGAGGTGTTAAGCCTAAATGTCCCATTACCGGAATGCCCGTGCTTACGATTCTTTTTACGGATTCAACTACCTCTTCGCCGCCTTCCAATTTTACAGAATGACCTCCGGTTTCTTTCATGATTCTGATGGCAGAATTCAACGCTTCTTTTGAATTTCCTTGATATGAACCAAAAGGCATGTCTACAACAACTAGGCATCTTTTTATGCCTCGAACCACGCTCTGTGCATGATAAATCATTTGGTCGAGGGTAATCGGCAATGTGGTTTCATGGCCAGCCATTACATTACTCGCACTATCGCCAACCAATATGATATCAATTGCAGCCTCGTCAAACAATTTGGCAAATGAAAAATCATAGGCCGTTATCATTGAGATTTTCTCGCCACTATCCTTCATGACCTGAAGGGTATGTGTAGTAATTTTCTTTACTTCTTTTTGAACAGACATAATAAAATAAAATTGAAATGGATTTGCGAATAAAGGATAAGGCTCTGCATTAGAATAAAACAAATCCGTGGAAATCGCTTGAGGGTGTAAATGTAAGAAGTTATTTGCTTTTTTGGAAAGTTCTGTGTTTCAAAGGTTCAATAAGTTCAAAAGGTTGACGTTTTGAACTTATTGAACATATTGAACGATTCAAACCTATTTTTTCAAATCCTCCCACAAATGATGTATCAATCCATCAGCCAAACCAATCTTGGGGACATAAATTTCTTCGGCATTAGCCCATCTCATGGCATTTACATATACCTGCAATGCCGGAACAATAACATCTGCTCGGTCTTCGAGTAGGTTATATAATTGAATTCTTTCTTTTAAATTAACGTTGCTTAATTCTTTGTAATAATCTCTAAGTAAATCGATGCTGAGTGGCTTGCCATCTTTTTTCTTGCTC
>CANGEZ010000083.1 GCA_947452875.1 Chitinophagaceae bacterium | reverse complement strand
TTGGTTTAATAGGTTCAAAATGTTGTGTTCGAGGGGTTATTTGTTATTGGAAGGAAATAAACTTTTTGAACCTTTTGAACCTCTGAAACTTATTGAACCTTATTTTGTAGCCAGCTGTTTTTCAATGGAACTATCCACTTTTTCTCCAATTCTTTTTTAGATAAAACAACATTGTTGAAATAGGAAGTTTCGGTATTTATGAGATTGTTTGATATGGCTTCGTTGAGTTTTGAAAGCGGGATTTGAATAATATTTTCTCCGGTAAAAAAGGCGAGATTTTGGCGATTGAATAAATCAGCTTTGTATTTATTTTCAATTTCTTTGATCAGCCTGACAGAACTATCTGTACTACAACCACTCACTCCTGAAGCTGTTTCATCAGCTAATAACACAACAAACTGATTGAAAAATAATTTTCCAAAGCCTTTTACTTTGGCACCGTGACTGGTCCAGCTGTTTGTAAATTGGTGTAGTAATTCGTCGATTTCAATTTGTTCGGGTTCGGTAAAAAGCCTGTCGCTTTGATAAATCCACACTCGGGAATCGGGGTGGAAATCGGAGGGAAGGAGATGTTTGTATTGTAGGAGCAAGGTCAAAAGTTTAAAAGGTTCAAAAGGTTTAATCAGTTCAAAGGGTTGCAATACGAAAAAGCTTACAAAACAAATAACGCCAAACACCAAACGCCAAACAACTTCCCCCTTCGGGGGATTGAGGGGGCTTCTAAATTGATGCCGCCACCAACTCCGCAATATCCAACACTTGCACCTCGTCTTCTTTCTCTTTATTTTTTACACCGTCGGTGAGCATGGTATTGCAAAAAGGACAAGCCGCTGCAATGACACTCGCGCCAGTTGCAATGGCTTCATTACTTCTTTCTATGTTGATGCGCACATCGCCTTTTTCTTCTTCCTTAAACATTTGAGCACCGCCCGCTCCGCAACAAAGTCCATTACTTTTGCAGCGTTTCATTTCCACCAAAGCTACATCCATAGCTTCCAAAACCTTTCTTGGTGCTTCGTAAATGTTATTGGCGCGACCTAAATAGCAACTATCATGGTAAGTGATTTTCTTTCCTTTGAAACTGCCGTTTTCATTCATGACAATCTTGCCTTCGTCTATCAATTGCTGTATAAAAGTAGCATGATGAATCACTTCATAGTTGCCACCCAAAACAGGATATTCATTTTTGAACACATTAAAACAATGCGGGCAAGCGGTAACAATCTTTTTAATTTCATAGCCATTCAAAATTTGAATGTTCTGATAAGCCATCATCTGAAACATAAATTCGTTACCAGCTCTTCTTGCTGGATCTCCAGTGCACATTTCTTCTTTTCCGAGAATGGCGTATTTGATACTTATTTTTTCAAGTATGGTAACAAAGGCCTTAGTTATCTTTTGCGCACGCTGATCAAAGCTTCCAGCACAGCCTACCCAAAACAATATTTCAGGTTTTTCGCCCTTCGCCATAAACTCAGCCATGGTTGGTACATGCATATCTGTAAATTTTTCACAACAAAGTAAATGAGTTTTGTTGATTGATGTTTGTACTATTGCATTTAATTTTGAAATTAATTACAACTTGAAAAAAATCTGGAAGAAAATAACCCATTGGGAAGCCTGGCCTTTCAATTTGCTATATGCTCCTGTTGCGCCTATGTGGTTGTATTATATCCTAAGGTCACGGGCAGTTTGGTTTTTTACGCCCAGTAATCCCAAACTCACTTTCGGTGGTATGGAAGGCGAACCCAAACGCGAAATGTATGATTTGCTGCCGCCACATTTATTTCCAACAACGGTAAATATTCGACCTGAGGTTCCATTTGATGAAGTCCTTAATCAAGTTCAAATACATAATCTGAAATATCCCTTTGTAGTAAAACCCGAAATCGGTGGACAAGGTATTTTGTTCAGGAAAATTGATAATGAAGCACAATTGCGAAACTACCATCAACATGTGCCGATAGAATATATCATGCAAGCCATGATTACCTATCCTTTGGAAATGAGTGTTTTTTATATAAGACATCCTAAAGCATCTAAAGGAAAAGTAACCGGCTTCTTGCATAAGATTCCTTTGCATATTGTTGGAGATGGAAAATCAACAGTAAAAGAACTTATTCTTACCCATCCTAAAGCAGCCAAAAGATTGGAAGAGCATTTGACTAAAAACAAAGAATCACTTGATACCATCATTCCAGTCGGAGGAAAATATATTCTGAGTTATGCTGCCAATCACAATCGTGGCGCACATTTCGTAGATTTGAAAGAACATATTGATGAGAAGTTAGTTTCTGTTTTTGATAAATTGAGTCATGAAATCAATGATTTCTTTTACGGCAGGTATGATATCATGTGTACAAATGTTGAGGATTTAAAAAATGACAAGAACTATTCTATTATTGAATACAATGGCTGCGGTGCCGAACCCAACCATTTTTACGATACCGGTTATACATTGTTCGGTGCCTATGCAGAAATTCTAGCGCATTGGAAGGACTTATACCAAATCAGCCGTTACAATCGAAAGCAAGGACTCGCTCCTTGGTCATTTATGAAAGGATATAAATTTTTGAAAAAAACAAAGGAGTTGTATAAGGTGATGAGGGAAGTGGATGGGAGGATGGGGTAGATGTGCTCGATACTAGATGCTGGATACTAGATATGCTGACGAAGGTCTTTTGACCTCGTCATTATCTTCTCAGCAATGTCTCCTGCAAGGGACGTTGCGTGATGCAAGGCATTTGTTCAAAAGGTTTAATAAGTTCAAAAAGTTCAAATTATAAAACAGCTTCAACTTCCCCCTTTGGGGGATTGAGGGGGCCACCAAACGTCTTTATGTCTAAATTCATCAAAATATTCTCCTGGGGTTTGCTAATAAGCTTTCTGGGTTCTTTGCCACTCGGAACGCTAAATGTGGCTGCTATGCAAATTGGCATTCAGGAAAGTATTGCCAATGCACTATACTTTTCAATAGGTTCTTTGTTTGTAGAAATGATCTATGTGCGTATTTCTTTGGTGGGTATTGATTGGGTGAGAAAACAAGCCGTATTAATGCGCGTAATGGAATGGATCACATTGGCTATTATTTTGGCATTAGCCATTGGTAGTTTTATGGCCGCTATGAAAGAAGGTGGGGAGGCTAAGAATATCATGCTCAATAATAAAATGCATCGTTTTTTTCTAGGTGCTTTTATGAGTGCGATAAATCCAGTTCAAATTCCATTTTGGTTTGGTTGGAGCACGGTATTGTTTACTAAAAAAATCCTCGAACCGGTGAATGCTCAATACAATTTTTATATCGTTGGCATCGGCATCGGAACCCTTATGGGAAACGCTGTTTTTATATTCGGAGGCAAGTATATGGTGAGTAAAATTGCCAACAGTGAACATTATTTAAATTGGGTAATAGGATCGATTTTTGCGATTACAGCTGTGATTCAATTGTGGAAGATGATGAGGAAGAAGAAGGAAGCCGGTTTGTAATTTGGCGTTTCATCGCTGCGCTTGTTTGACGTTGTTTGTTTTTGCCACAAAGGCACGAAGGCATAAAGGTTCACTAAGTTTTTTAATTCAATCTTCAGAGGATTAATTTGATTGTTGTTCGATTTTCTCAATTAGTAAAAACCTTAAACCATTAAACCTTTAAACCAGTATTGCGAATTAAACCTTTTGAACCTTTGAAACTTTTTTAAGCCGTCCACGCATCCCTATCATCCGGACGCAACTTCCAAGGCGCAAAGTTATTTTCAATATTACTGAACATGCCATTCCATTCTTGAGGCGCATTGCTGTCTTCCATAATTAGGCTACGACGGAGTTCCATGATGATATCCAAAGGACTGATACTAATCGGACATTCCTGCACACAAGCGTTACAGGTAGTACAGGCACGAAGCTCCTCAACTGTGATATAATCGTTGATTAATTTCTTGCCGTCGTCTACAAATGAACCATTCTTTTTGATGTTTCTTCCCACTTCTTCCAAGCGATCTCGTGTGTCCATCATGATTTTTCTTGGACTCAATGTTTTTCCAGTTTGGTTAGCCGGACAAGCAGTTGAACATCTTCCGCATTCTGTACAGCTATAAGCATCCAGCAAATTCTTCCAGCTCAAATCCATCACATCCTTAGCGCCAAATTTCATCGGTTGGGCATCGCCGGTAGGAGCGAGTTCGGGTTGCATCATGTACTTCACTTCATTCTGTACATTTTCCATGTTGTGCATTTCACCCATTGGTTTTAAACGTGCATAGTATGCGTTAGGGAAAGCCAGTAAAATGTGAAGATGTTTACTGTAAGGCAAGTAATTCAAGAAAGCGAAAATGCCGAAAATATGAATCCACCAGCAAGTTCTTTCTATCAATTCTAGTTGATGGTGATTGAACATGTTTTTGTACATCGGAACCAACCATCCTGAAATCACAAAAGTTTCATTTGAATTACTCATTGCAGAATCTGCAGCGTTCATTTTAATGAATAATCCCATCAAAATAATTTCAGTTATCAAAATCAAATTCGCATCTGATCTTGGCCATCCATTCAAATCTTTGCTGATGAATCTTTTCAGTTTGATTACATTTCTTCTCATTAAAAAAATCACACAAACGACAATCACTAAAAATGCAAGTATTTCAAATGAATTGATGAGGAATGTATAAAATGAACCCAATGGTTTTTCAAATAGGCGATGTGTACCTAGCAATCCGTCTAGCACGATTTCCAGTACTTCTATATTGATGATGATGAATCCTGCATAAATGATAAGGTGCATTACCGCAACAAAAGGATTGCGAAACATTTTCTTTTGTCCCAATGCCAGCAACACCACATTTTTCCATCTGGCGGAAGGATTGTCTGAAAGATCTTCGTCCTTACCCAGAAAAATATTTTTTTTGATTTGTCCGATGTTTTTCGAAAAAAGCGTAATCGCTATTACTAACAGCACAAGAAATTCAATCTGTTGTATATATGCCATGTCACAAATTTTATTATCGGCTAAGGTAAAGTATTTGTGTTTACTATGAAATATTTTCGGAATTTCGTTGCTGAAAAATTAGTAATTATGATTCTCGATAAAAGTACTGCCGAAAAGAAAATGCGCCGCATGGCCATGGAAATCGCCGAACGCAATCACGATAAAACTTCTTTGATATTAATTGGAATAAAAGAAAATGGCATTTTTATCGCTGAAAAAATCGCTGAATTTCTGAAGCCGAATTTTGCAGGAGATATTGATGTTATTGAGTTGTCTATGGACAAAAGAAATCCGGGTGAAATTACATTAAGTAAATCCATTGATTTTAATAACAAGTCTATTTTGTTGATTGACGATGTTGCCAATAGCGGCAGCACCATGTTATATGCTATGAAACCTTTGTTGGATTTCCATCCGGCTCAAATTGAAACGGTAATTCTAGTGGAAAGAACGCATAAGAAGTTTCCGGTCGCGGTAAATTATGTTGGACTTTCTGTAGCCACTACTCAACAAGAAAATATCATCGTGGAAGTGGAGTCCGGTGAAGTTTCAAAAGCATTTATCGTTAACTCATCTCATTAAAAATAAAACCAGTGCATTTTTAGTTTTGAATTGGAAAGTTCCAATGTTGGTGCAGGAAATTTCAAAGCATTGAGGATAAACAAAGCGGTTTTAATTCCTTTTCTTTTCGTTTTTATTTTGGTAAGATCGATATCGGGAGCAAAGTACCATTGACGAATCCTGGGAATGCTGCTTCTGTCGAATGTGATGTTACCATTTATATCTTTTGCCAAATTTTCTCTGGCACCAAATAATCCATCAACACCTGTTCCAATCGAAACTTGCAACCAAGCAGGAATTTTCGACTCAGGGAAAAATGATTTTAGCGTTCCGCTAATCCAGTAGGTTTGACCGTTATAATCTTTCAATGAACGTTCGGCTAATGTTTTACCAAAAATTGAATTGCTTCTTTCATTCAATGCCGCATCATCATAATTCATTTTGTGGAATGATGTTTTGATTTGAATTCTTTGTTCATCCCAAGCGATTTCTTGTGCTATCAAACTTCCACTGCCAATGATATTGGCACCGATATCACCCCAGCTCCATCCCCATTGAGAACTGAATCCATCCAAAGTTTCAATGACAGTTTGGTAAAAAGCACCACTAAGACCGCCAATCCATATTTTTTTCTTTCGTGATAAGTTGGTTTGTTTCCATAATTCCATACTATAACGTCCCATGGTATACGCGCTGTAAGCATGCCCAATTTTATCCATTTGACGCCATTCTTCCCAATCATTAAAAGTATGAAAATGGCTTTGAGGATATTTCTGATACCAAGCTGCGTAAAGGCCAATCATACTGCCACCGTAAATGCCGGCGTTGATGAGAGCTGCGTTTGTAACAGTTAATTTTGTTGCAGGCAATTCCCAGATATATCCTGTGTAAATATTTTGTTTGTATAAAGTACTGTCGCTGATGGTTGTTTGCTGAGCCAGAGAATGAGCAGGAAAAAAAGTAGAGTAGCAAAGCATGAAAATGATCAACGCAACGTCCCTTACAGGAGACATTGTTGAGCAAAACAAATTGGCAATGATATTGGTGCTATTTTTCTTCATTTTTACTAACAAAACAAATTCAATCTTTATTTCCAATTTATTTTAACAAAAGTAGGATTAAACTTAGTTTATCCGTTCCGAATAATTTATTTTTGGAAACTACAAATAATATCAAATATGGATACTGCAATTCAGGAAAAAGTAAATAAATGGCTGGAAGGAAATTATGACGAAGCTACCAAAGCGGCCATTGTAAAAATGCAATCAGAAAATGCTGATGAATTAGCCGATGCTTTTTATAGAAATCTCGAATTTGGAACCGGAGGCCTTCGTGGCATCATGGGCATCGGCACCAACAGGATGAATAAATATACTGTGGGTATGGCTACTCAAGGTTATGCCAACTATTTGAAAAAATGTTTCAGTGATGAAATTCGTGTGGCTATTGCGCATGATTGCAGAAATAATAGTCGCGAGTTTGCTGAAATTACTGCCAATGTATTTGCAGCCAATGGTATTAAAGTTTTTCTTTTTGAAAGTCTGCGTCCTACGCCCGAATTGAGTTTTACCATCCGTCATTTACAATGCAAAGGTGGCGTGGTTTGCACGGCAAGTCACAATCCCAAAGAATACAATGGATATAAAGCTTATTGGGATGATGGCGCACAAATGGTACCACCCCATGATAAAAATGTAATCATCGAAGTAGAAAAAATATCATCAGTAGACGAAGTAAAATGGAGTGGAGGTGATGATAATATTACTATCATTGGAAAAGAAATCGATGCCGCTTATTTGAATATGGTTAAAGGATTGAGCGTATATCCTGAGGTTTGTCAGGCTCAGCACAATTTGAAAATAGTGTACACTCCTATACATGGCTCGGGTATCATGCTTGTACCTGATGCACTCAAAGCATACGGTTTTACTAATGTGCATATTGTAAAAGAGCAATCAGTACCCGATGGAAATTTCCCGACAGTGATTTATCCCAATCCAGAAGAAACTGAAACCATGAGCATGGGTTTGCAACAAGCCAAATCTTTAGATGCGGATATTTTATTGGGAACAGATCCTGATGCAGATAGAGTGGGCATTGGCGTTAAAAACAACAAAGGCGAATGGATACTGATGAATGGTAACCAGACCGCATTATTGGCTTTTAATTATATGATAGAAGCTCGCAAGGCGAAAGGGATTGCGCAACCTAATGACATGGTGATTAAAACCATTGTCACCACTGACATGATAGATGTGATTGCCAAAGCCAATGGTGTGAATTGCTACAATGTTCTTACCGGTTTTAAATGGATCGCTTCATTGATTAAAGAAAAAGAAGGCAACGAAAATTATATTGTTGGCGGTGAAGAAAGTTTTGGTTTGATGATTGGCAATGATATTCGTGATAAGGACGCCGTAAGTGCGGTAACCATTATTTGCGAAATGGCGGCTTATGAAAAAAACAAAGGAAGAAGTTTGTTCGACAAGCTTCTTGATTTATATGTTCAATATGG
>CANGEZ010000082.1 GCA_947452875.1 Chitinophagaceae bacterium | reverse complement strand
AGTAAGTTTATGTTCTATGAAATAGTCACAAACGTTTAGTACATAATTTGTTTTAGAATCTGAGAGTCCAATACTTTTTAAAGTTGCAAATGGAGTGGCTGCGATTTTTTCTAAAGTAGGTTTTTTCTTGTCGTATAATTCCAAAAATCTTTCATGAATAATAGCAGCAACTTTTGTACTCAACTGCTGACTCATAATCGAAAAGCAAACTTGCAGATAAATATTTTTTTCAGTAGATAAACTGATAGGATTTTTTTTGTCGATAATTTTCGCAAGGACTTTATCCTTACTTAAGTGTTGAATGTGGCTCATTGGATATTAAGAATTGTTTGTGGTTTATCGTTTGTTGTTTGTTGTTATCCAGTATCTAGTATCCGGTATCCGGTATCCAGCATCCAGCATCCAGTATCTAGCATCCAGCTTTATCTAGCTTTATCCAGCCTATCTAACCCACCCCCCAACTCGTCCCCCCATCCTTCTCATCTTTAATCACAATTCCCATTGCTGTTAACTGGTTTCTGATTTTATCCGAAGTGACAAAATCTTTTTTCAGCTTGGCTTCTTTTCTTATATCAAGCAGCAAGTCCATCACAGGTTTCAACACCTCATTGTTATTACCATCTGTATTTTTTAAACCGAATACATCTTCAAGAAACACACCGAATCGTTCTTTTAATCTATTTAATGTATTCGTACTGATATTTTTCATAGGGATGATGCCATCTTTCAAGGAATTGATTACAGGAGCCAGCTCAAACATATTGGCGATCACTTTCGGTGTGCTGAAATCGTCATCCATAAAAATTTCAAATTCATTCACCCAGTTGTTTACTTTATCATCGAGTTCTTTGTCTGATGGAATGTCATTGCCTTCAGAAGATAATTTTTTCAATACTTCATATGCTTCCCATAAACGCTTGAATGCTTTTTCGCTGGCGAGTAACGCATCGTTTCCAAAATCAAGTGTACTTCTGTAATGACTTTGAAGGATAAAAAAGCGAACCGTCATGGGATGAAAAGCTTGGGTCAGCAAGGGGTGATTGCCACTAAACATCTCCGTTAGCTTGATGACATTGTTATAACTTTTGCCCATTTTCCTGCCGTTGATGGTAATCATATTGTTATGCATCCAGTATTTCACAGGAGCAGTATGATTGCAAATGGTGCTTTGTGCAATTTCACTTTCATGGTGTGGAAACAACAAATCCATGCCACCGCCATGAATATCAAAATGAGCACCTAAATATTTTGTAGCCATGGCCGAACATTCGATATGCCATCCCGGGAAACCCTCTCCCCATGGACTTTTCCAGCGCATGATATGTTCAGGTGGTGCCGCTTTCCATAATGCAAAATCAGCTGAATCCCTTTTTTCAGATTGACCTTCAAGGTCACGAGATACAGATTCGCGATTGCCGGCCTCTATTAAATCTTCCAAAATCCTACCACTTAATTTACCATAATCATGATGGGCTGCATATTTCTTTACATCAAAATAAACAGAACCATTAACCTCATAAGCATAACCTTTTGTAATGATGTCTTCAATCATGCTAATCTGTTCAACAATATGACCGGTTGCTGTGGGCTCTATGCTTGGTTCAATACAATTAAATTCCTTCATCGCCCAATGAAACAAATTGGTGTATTTCTGCACCAGTTCCATGGGTTCCAATCTTTCCAACTGTGCCTTTTTACTTACTTTATCTTCCGCTTCTCTTCCTTCTTCTTCAAAATGTCCGGCATCTGTAATGTTGCGTACATATCGAACTTTTAAATTTTTGAATTGCAAATAGCGAAATACAATATCAAAAGTCACATAAGGACGAGCATGTCCCAAATGGCTTTCTCCACTTACAGTTGGTCCGCAAACATACATCCCTACATGACCGGGTGTAACAGGTTCAAATAATTCTTTGTTCCGGGTATATGAGTTATAAATGTGTAAAGCCATTGTATGAGTTGCAAATAATTTTTGAGTGGCAAAGATAATTCACAACTGCCAAAAAATATAAGTAAAATGAGGTCAATCTTTGTGAAAGATTATGTCGGCAATAATAGGAAAATGATCACTCAGACTTTTTTTAATTCTAAGAAATTGCTCAACAGAAAATCGTTTGTCTGTAAAAATATTATCAATTCTTAATGTTGGAGAAATGCCGTCGTAAGTATTACCAATTAAAGAACCTTTTTCTTTAAAAGCGTTGTTAAGGCCTTTGCCTATGGTGTTGTAAGCATAACTATTGGGTAAATCATTCAGGTCACCGCATACAATAACAGGATAATTACTTTTGTCAATTTCTCTTCTTACATTATCGCTTTGCCAATGGTGTTTTATATAACCTTTTTTGAATTTACTGAGTATTGTCTTAGACTCATTGATGTCATTTCCATTTTCAATAGACGGATCGTTTAAATAATTTCTGTTATCAGGTGAAAATCTTAATGTTTCAAGATGTACGTTAAACACTCTGAAAGTATCGTTGTTTCTGACGATATCTACAGATTGAAAAGTTGAGTTATATCTATTGATTTCTGGTGAATAGGTTTGCTTGTTGATAATGGGAAACTTACTGAAAATGATGATGCCAAAATGATGGGTTTTATCAAAATTTAATTTGTTGAAATATGAAAAATGATAATCTTTCATTTTCAATTTCTTTTTGAATTCAGGGATGTAATTAATCGATTTTACAATGCTATCACTACCCACCATTTCCTGAAAACAAGCAATATCCGGATTGTATTCGTTAATCAAATCAATCATTTCTGATTTTACTTCGGGATGTGAAAGATGTTCAACAATATCAAAATGCTCCACATTCCAGCTCATGACCCTGATGACATTTCTTTCTTTTTTTGCATCAAAAGAAACACTGAATCTGAGTTGAAACACATGCTGCAAAGGCATCCAACAAATGGCAATGGTAACAATGCTGATCAGCGTTAACCATCTTTTTACAAACAACCAGAATACAATGAAGAAAATATTGATGACTAAAAAATAAAAAGCCGTTAGTGAGAACAAACCGGCTATCCAATCATTGCCAAGGTTAATAGAATTGCCATAACAACCCAACATCAGAAAAATAGCAAATACAGCATTGCAAATAATTACAATCGTCTTTGTTGCTTTTCTGAGAAATTGAACGGCCATGCTTTAAAGTTATACCAATTTTAATTACAATCTAGTCCAAATGATATAAGTATAACACCGAACTGATAGCAGTTTGGGTACAATTTGATTGGACCATTATGGATATCCAATCGGTGTTAAGCAAGAAAATTATGGCAGTCGATAAAAGTGGTCAGTAAAAAGAAAAATTAGAATTATTTAATAGAATCGTCTTCAGAAGCCTTTTTTAAAATTGACTTTTCTTCTTCTGTTAGAAATTCATAGCCTTCGGTGTTGATTTTATCCAAGATTTCATCCACCCTTTTTTGATTGACAAGAGATGATCTACTGAATGGATTTTTATCACCTGTTTTATAAAAAACTTTTTTCTTAATGTCTTCTTTGTTCTTAGTTTGTTTCGGACTGAACACATTGATTACCCATTGATAAGACTTGTTCATCCAAACGCCGGCATCTGTGCCCTTGCGTAACAGATAGATATAGAAAAATCCAGCCAAAGCGCCTCCTAAGTGAGAAAGACTATAAGCAGCACTCATAGAAGCCACGCCTGTAAAATCGATGATGATGTATACAGTCAGCAATACCCAAATTGGAATTCCTTTTCTGATTTGGGTAAAGAATCGATGATCTGGATTTAAATAAGTGGTTGCAGTGGCAACCGCCATAGTAGCGGCATTGGCTCCTATTAATGAAGCATGGTTGATATCGGCTTGAATGGGCGGAATCAGATAATGAGCGCCAATAAAAAACAGTCCACCCAATACGCCACCATAAATGTAAATAGGGATGATTTTGCCATTGCCAGTCATGTCCTGTAATAAATATCCAAAAGCCCATAACCAAAGCATGTTGCTGAGGATGCGCATCACTGAATTTCCAGTGTCGCTGAACATATAAGTAAGAATTGTCCAAGGTCTCTCACTGAGTGATTCCAATCCGGAAGGCAATTGAAACCATTGTAAAATATCATTTTGGAAAACTGCAGGCGTTTGTTCATAAAAGAAATAAACGACCTGCATGGTCAGTAAAATCAGAAAGAAAATCGCATTGATGATAAATAACGCCATCAACGCATTGTTATCACTTCCTAATAAGAATCCTTTTTTCTTAAGGTGTTTGTACTCCTGGTATCTGTCTGATTCACCCATATTAAAAAAATTGTTGTCTGTTGTTTCTGTTCCAAAATAATACAATTAATAATCCTGATAACGCTCCTCCAAGGTGAGCAAAGTGAGCAATATTATCACTTGCGGAATTTGAAATCCCACCGAAAATATCCATGGCAATAATTCCAGTAATCGCCCACTTGGCTTTTATCGGAAAAGGTATCGGCATGATAAATAATTGTGTATTCGGAAAAGTATATCCATAAGCTACAAGAATACCCATAATAGCACCTGAAGCACCAACTGTGGCATTGCTAAGTAACATATTTTGATACCAGACATAGACATCTGGTGATAAAATAGAATGATCATATCCCCAATAGGAATATGCATAACTTCCCATTTGTGCCAATCCCGCCACCAAACCACAAATCATATAAAAACTAAGGAAACGCTTAGGTCCCCATAATTTTTCCATCAAACCACCAAACATCCATAAAGCAAACATGTTAAACAACAAATGAAAAAAACTTCCGTGCATGAACATGTGTGTCACCAGCTGATAAGGTTCAAATGCTTTGGATTTATAATGATGCAGTGCGAACCATTCAGTGATTTTTGAATTGTCTTCCACACCGCCAAACACACTCTGAGCAAGGTATACAAGTGCATTGATGATGATG
The DNA here is from genome assembly GCA_947452875.1 of Chitinophagaceae bacterium. GTDB lineage: Bacteria > Bacteroidota > Bacteroidia > Chitinophagales > Chitinophagaceae > Ferruginibacter. The sequence goes on along the minus strand of CANGEZ010000082.1, from coordinate 3,141 downwards.
AGATTTAAAACTATTGTGCTGGTACGTGAAAAGCTATTTCTATAGTCCATAGGTAAATGTAAAAATTAATGAATTGATTTTAAAGTCAGCAAAGCTACACATTCGATATGATGTGTATGGGGAAACATATCTACAGCTTGTACTTTTACAACATTGTATTTTTCTGAAAGCAAAGCGATGTCTCTAGCCTGAGTTGCCGTATTGCAACTTACATAAACAATCTTGGGCGATTCCATTTCCAATAATTTGATGACTAGTTTTTCGTGCATGCCAGCCCGTGGTGGGTCGGTAATGACTACATCAGGCTTGCCATGTTGGGCAAAAAAATCATCATTACATATTTTAATCACATCGCCTGCAAAAAAATGAGCATGTTCAATATGATTGAGCGCTGCATTTTTCTTTGCATCTTCAATGGCATCTTCAATCACTTCAACACCGACGATTTTTTTTGCTTTGTCGCTCACAAAAATTCCGATGCTGCCTGTGCCACAATACAAATCGTAAACAATTTCTTCTCCGGTTAATCCTGCAAAGTCTTTTGCAACAGAGTATAAATTTTCAGCCTGTTGGGTATTGGTTTGGAAAAAGGACTTCGGACTGATCATAAATTCCCATTTTCCCAGCTTTTCCATTACATAACCTTTGCCGAAGTAAACCTGAGGCGTAAGGTCATAAATAGTATCATTCCATTTTGGATTTATGGTGTAAAGCAAAGTCGTTATTGCCGGAACCTTTGCTAGTAGATGATCTAATAATGCGATACGGTTAGTTTCATCTTCGTTATTAATGACAATATTTACCATCAGCTCGCCGGTTGTGGTGAACCTGATAATGATATTGCGCAACCATCCGGTATGTTCTCTGATATCGTAAAAAGCCAGATTGTTCACAGCTGCAAAATCACGAACAGTATTTCTGATGGTGTTATTGACATCGTCGAGTAAATGACATTCGGTAATATCAATCACCTTGTCGAAAATCCTTGGCGCATGATAACCCAAGGCATTTTGCTGCGTGATGGCTGTTTCTGAACCGATTTCTTCGTTGGTAAGGTATCTTTTATTGCTAAATGTGAATTCGAGTTTATTGCGATAAGCTGTGGTTTTTGCAGAGCCGATGATGGGAAGGATTTCAGGAATGTCAATTTTGCCGATACGTCTCAGGTTTTGTTCTGCTTCTTGCTGTTTGTATTCCAATTGCTTCTCATAAGGTAGCATTTGCCATTTACAGCCACCGCAATTTCCAAAATGTTTACAAAAAGGGGTTAATCTATAAGGGGAAGGTTCAATAATTTTAATAGCCCTGCCTTCAGCCCAGTCTTTTTTACTCTTACCCAATTGAATATCAGCCACGTCTCCCGGTATCACACCAGAAACAAAAATCACTTTGCCCTCAACTCTTGCTAGTGATTTTCCTTCAGCAGCATAATCAGTAATGGTGATATTATTAAGAACGACGTTTTTATTTTTTTTTCGCACGATGCAAATTTAGCCTATAAATGAGGAAATCTATTTGTTAATGAAATGTAATTTTCAAACAAATGAAATTTATTGAACTTTTAAAAACGCGATAATTTCAATACATTTGACTACTTTTTTAAAGATTATGAAGAAAATTGTACTCATTACCGCTATTTTATCGTCATTTACGATAATTACTAAAGCCCAAAAAACAAAAACAACTGCAGACGTACCTGCATCCAAAGCTCCAGGCGAATCTTTCACAGTAACCTTAAAAACGCCAAGTTACAAATCCGGACTTACCTATCTGTGTTACCATATGGGCAAGAACCTCAACATAGAGGATTCTGCTTACTTCAATGAACAAGGTGTTGCAAAATTTAGTGGCGACCGAAAATTAATGGGTGGTATTTATGCTATTGTATTTCCTGGTAAAAACTTGACATTTGATTTCTTTGTAGATAAAGAACAAAATCTCAGTATTTATGCCGATAGTACAGATTTGCAAAATGTAAAAATTACAGGTTCAAATGCCAATGAGCTTTTTCAACTCTATCAAAAATTTGTAGGATCTAAAGGCATGTTGATGCAAACTGAAAGAATGGCTTACAATGATTCTAAAACCAAAGCAGATTCAACACTTCACTTTGAACAATATAACAAGTACAATAAAGAACTTATTGATTTCAGAGACAAGTTGATGAAGGAAAATCCGGAGTCTATGATGGCATTAATGTTGAATGCCATGAGAGAACCTGAGATTCTAAATAAAGAACCTAAAACACGTCAGGACACACTTGATAACTATTATAATTATAAGCAACATTATTGGGATGGTGTTTCATTTACAGATGACCGCGTTATTCGTACGCCATTTTTCTTACCAAAACTTGAGCGTTATTACAGAGAAATTGTACAACAAGCGCCAGACAGCATCATCAAAGATTTAGATTATAAATTATTACTGGCTAGGGTTAGTCCAGAGATGTATAAATTTTTGTTGAACTGGTTTACGGATGAATACATCAATCCAAAATACATGGGCCAAGATGCCGTATTTGTACATCTTTTTGAAAAATACCACAGCAAAGGCGTAAGTACTTGGTTGAATGAAAAACAACAAGAAACCATTTCTAGAAGAGCATATATGCAAATGAGCAACCTCATTGGTGTGAAGGCAGCCAATCTTGAGATGGTGGATTCTACCGGTAAATTAAAACCTTTGTATGATTTGAATGCAGAGTATACATTAGTGGTTTTCTGGGATCCAACATGTGGACATTGTAAAGAAGAAATTCCAAGAATAGATTCTATTTACAGAGCTTCTTGGAAAGCAAAGGGTGTTAGAATTTATTCTGTTTTGTCGGATAACGACAAGAAAAAAGAATGGGTTGATTACGTAAAAGAACATAAAATCGGCGATTGGACCAACGTTTACGAAACCAAGGAAATGGAAAAAGTAGTTAATGATGCACAGCGTCCAGGTTTCAGACAATTATACGACGTTATTCAAACACCTACCATTTTACTATTGGATAAAGAAAAACGTATCGTAGGTAAGAAACTTAGCTGGGAACAACTTAATGATTTCCTAGAAACAAAGTGGAAAGAAAAAAAGAACTAACGCTTACAAAATATTATTATAAATGAAAAAAGTTTGTTTATTGACAGCACTGTT
>CANGEZ010000081.1 GCA_947452875.1 Chitinophagaceae bacterium | reverse complement strand
ACTCGCTTGGAATGGCAGCACAATTAACTTCCACAATAGGTCCATTACTTCGATTGCTTTTCTCATGCAACCAACGTGCGACCAATTCTTTACCAGAACCATTTTCACCTGTAATCAACACACGGGCATCTGTAGGTGCCACTTTATCGATGGTATTTTTAATGGAAAGGATTTCAGCACTTTCACCCACAATCTCCTGTACTTTACTGATTTTTCTTTTCAGCACTTTGGTTTCAACAACCAGGTCTTGTTTTTCGGAAGCATTTCGTATAGTGATGAGCAACCTATTTAAATCCGGTGGTTTGCTGATATAATCATAAGCGCCTTTTTTAACAGCATCAACTGCTGTATCAATATTACCATGACCACTGATCATGATAACTGGAATATCTGCATTGTGTTGTTTTGCTTTTTCCAGAAATTCAATGCCATCCATTTTGGGCATCTTAATATCGCAAAGTACTACATCAAAACTTTTTTCTGTGAATTTCATAAGGCCTTCTTCACCATCAGCAGCTTCTTCAATTTTATGACCTTCAAAAGCGAGTATTTCTGTCAGTGTTTTTCTGATTGCTTTTTCATCATCGATGATAAGGATATTAGCCATAGGCTTCTGTGAATTTAAAAATTAGATTATGTTCAAAAATAGTCAAAATACAGGTTAAAAATAAATATTAGATAAAGCAGTAAAATTGATGGAATTGGAGGTAACAATAGTTTCAGTTGATTTTGTAAATAAATGATTAGCCATTACATTTGCATCCCTTTTATTTCGGGACGTAGCGCAGCCCGGTAGCGCACACGTCTGGGGGGCGTGTGGTCGCTGGTTCGAATCCAGTCGTCCCGACATTACTTCCAAAATGACAATCCAAAAACGGATTGTCATTTTTAGTTTCATCTAAAACCCTTGACTGTATTGCGATTTCACGGAACAAGGTATTGATTCTATGGGTTCGAACTGTGTCATTTTTCTTATCATACAACATTCCTTCCGGAAACACCAAGTATTGCAATTTTTGCTTTTCATAGTAATCAGATGTAACCCATACCTGACTGATGTTTTCAACAATTTCCAATCCTTTTTCAATTGCTTTTTCGAGGTTCGAACTCATTTCTTCATTTGCTTTGGTTTCTTGCTTTAATTGAACAACTTCCTCTCTATATTTCATTGAAAATTTATCGTACTGCTCTTTCGTGATTTCATTCAATACAAAACGCTCCTCCATTTTATCAAGATTGTTTTGCAATTCTGAAATTCGTTTCTTGTTCATATTTTCATCAACCTTGTTTTCTTCAAAATGCTTAGATAATTTTTCATTCAGGAGTGATTTTAATTTCTCTTTATTTGAATTATCGTATTCTAATGATTGAAGCAATTTTTCAAAATGACTATTCAATTTTTTTGCAGATATGTTGATTCTTGTTCCTGCTTCTCTTGTCTTGTAATAAAACAGTTTTTTCTTTTTATTTTGATAGCCGGTAAATGGGCTGTTACTAAACATATCCCTCACAAAAACTTTCAATGGTAATTCATCCACATTTAATTTTTTTGGTACACCGCTGATTGCATTTTGCTTGCTGATGTTATTTGCTTTTAAAAAAGTATCATCACTGATTAGCGCTGGATGTTTACCGGGAATTAATTCGCCGGGTAATAATGAACTATACACATAACCACAATAAAAAGGATTTGCAAAAATCCAAGCAATGTAACGAAGTGTGACTGTTATTCCTTTCAACGCTAATTTGTCGATAATTTGCTGATTGCTTAATTTTCCTGATGCTTTCCACTCAAAAGCTCTGCGAAGCATTTTACCCTCATCATTGACAATGTAGATATGCTTATCTGCTGTTGCATACTTTACGGTATTGGTGTATCCACGAGGTGTGGCATATGGCCAATATCCTTTTTTTATCATCGACTTTGTTCCCGATATACTTTTATCCCGACGCATATCATTATCGAGTTTGCTTAAAAGCATATATAGGTTTTCCTGAAAACTTCCTGTGGGTGTAAATGAATCTACTTCCTGTGTGACTGCGATAATTTTGACACCCAGTTTCTTTAAATTCTCCAACAGAAATATCCCATTTGCACCGGAACGGGAAAATCGGTCATAACTATAAATCAATATTGCAGAAACGGATTTGTCTTTCGCAATATCAGCCAACATCCTTTTGAACTCTTTTCGTTCATCGGTTTTTGCGGATTCGTAGGTTCCACCATATCTGTTTTTGATAACCAAATTGTTTTTTACGGCATATTCATCCAATCTTTCGAATTGCCAAGCCAAACTATTACCGTTTATCATTTGGTCTCTTGACGATACCCTATCGTATGTATAACATACATTACCGGAACGTGGAGCTACTACCTTTGAAACAGGGTTAAGCCTTTTGGACATCAATTCCTCCAATGCAGATTTGTTATTCGTTCTCATTATCGTAATTTTCTTTTAATAATAATGCAACGATGATATCGGCAAATGTATCAAGTTGCTCATCAATTGTTGCGATATCTCGGTTATTGTCTAATTCAAATTCCTGTTTCTTTGCATCGGTGGTTTCGTTTTTTATCCGATGTTTTTTTAAAGAATCCCTCATTGGTTTTCAATGATTGGGATTTTAAGTGAGGGTATCTCACATTACGCTCATTTTATAAATACGACTGAGGACTTCAGTACATTTTTTAAAGTTTTACCAATTCAATCTGTTCGAAATATTGGATGTTGCCATCTCTGGTTTTTATGATAACATCTTTGAAATTTCCTTTTTTTCGCAAATCATAAATCGCTTTTTGCATTTCAGCTAAATCAATGTCCTTTTTTATTGAGGCAGACACCACACCATTTTCGCTCATTCGAATGGTTACCTCCTTTACATTGTTACACAAAAACAAATTCCGAAGTGCATTTACAGAATTTTCGGAAACCATGGCACCGATTTCTGTTTTCGAAAAATGCTCGTGGGTTCCCGATAATTCCAATATCACTTTACGAACATTCACACAGGCAATCGTATTGTCGGATAAAAAAGTATGTAGTTTCGGTAATTCAGATATAGAATCTCTTACCAATAAATTCAAATCGATTACATCAATTTTTCCGTCTGTGGTAATAACAAGAGAATGGTTGGCTCTTGTCATCATTATTGAATATAAGTACAACGAGAACATTGATAATTGAATAGACTCAAATGCTTTTATGACAGCATCCGACTTTTCTAATTTTTTCGCTACACCTAACTTCTTTTTTAATTCAACTTCCGAAGTTGGCTCATCGATAAATTCATTTAATTTATCGATGTACTCTTCGATAAAGTTCGATTTGAAAAAAAACTCTTTAAGGAGTTTCAGTTTTTCAATTCCTACACCGATACTCCTGTACTCAAGTAAAATTTTAAGCCAACAGGTTTCAATAAAACTGAAACGGTTCCACGATTTATCGTTATGCGAAAACGGTAATAATCCATGCTGTTTCCATGCGTAAAGTAACTTTCGATCAAAACCGATTCCCATTTCGGTTACTTTAAGTTTTCGGTCGGCCAGTTTCATTAAATTTTCGATAAACACTTCGGGGGTTTCCGAAAGTGCGTATCTCATATTATCGATTTGGAACGATTCGATTTCATTCTTAAGTATTGCATGTCCATTCATATAGACAAATATATAAAACATATAACAAAGCAAGAAAAAATAAATTATAGCATATAAATGTGTCAATATGTCTAAAAATGTATCAATTAGCAGTCACGGCAGGTGGAAAAATATTTTTAATAAAGTCTATAAGCAAAGACGTAAATGCCTTATATTTATATCGGGAGGATAAAACAATGATAAAAAATGAAGTAATCGGGCGTATACACCTGTTTTCTTTAGAAATTTTTTATCTAATCAAAGAGTATTCGCCCGAAAACACCTGTAAACATTAAATAACTCTATTTTCTGCGCAATATATTTCGTGAAACGATTGCATTTCTTGAAGGCACCAAAATTGGCCGATTTATAATGATAATTTAAGAGGGTTCTGTTCACTAAATACAGAAGTCGCCTACATTTATACAAACCCTCCAGATATCTCGACAGATATAGAACAAGGCCCCCCCGGTACACTTGGGGTTACTATTGATCCTACAACTCCTAAAGATGGGGCAACCCATAGTCACTACGACGATCCGCAAAAATTGTCTGTTTTTTCAAGTGATGATTTTGAATCATTATATAAATTGTTTTCAACATTTAAAATGAAAGATTGGCGTACATTTACTTTTGGATTGGTGACATCCCATACTTCGTATGTATTGGTCATAACTGATGCTTTCAAATTCAGAGATTTTGGAGAAAACTATATTAAAACAGGCCAGCTTAAATTTTTACTTTATCTAAAATATAAAATTCATGAATCTAATACAGATGATGAAAACGAAAAACGACTACTCAATGCATTAAAATATGCTGACTGTGGATTAAAAGTTTTTAAAGGCGATGCAACAATGTCAAATTTTAATCCAATTAAAATTAGTGATGATAATAGTTCTGTTGTTCCTGATCCATGTAACTAATAAAAATAATCAAATGAAAAAAATAATATTTATAATTGCTTTACTTATTAATTCGGTAGCTTCTTTTTCGCAACCACCTCATCCAGCAGGAAGTCATATTATTAATACTGATCTTGACAAGTTTGTAGGAACTTGGTTATGGTCTTCTTCAACGGAATCTGTAAAGATAGTTCTTCAAAAACAGTTGGTTCATTTTCCTGCGCCATTAGATTACGATGAGGAAGTTCTGGTAGGTTGGCATATATACGTAAAGAATGGAACTATACAGCAAAGCTCAATGCCGAATGTCGGATTACAATTTACTTGGGAACATCCTGATCGTGTTACACTTTTTGGATCAACTCAATCGCCGGATCAAGTTTTTTTTACAAAGTTTTGGGATTATGGTAAAAATAAAAGTGGTGACTTGTACTTTACGATGCTTCCTAATTCCATTACGCAAGCAACCTGGAAGCTACTTAATTCAAGAGGAATGAAAGTTGGGAATTTTGATTTTGCGTTTTCACTGCCCACTAATTTAACGTTAACAAAACAGTGAGAAACAACTTACTTATAATAGCAATGGGTTGCTTTATTTTCTTTTTACTCGAAATTTAATAGAGAATATTCTCCAGCAAGAAACTTTAAAGTATTACCATGTCAGCTAACAATCGGTTTTGCGCAATTGGGGCAGACAGTCACATTCTCAACATTATATCTTTACCAATCTTCAGGGTTTGGAGACCTTGACTTTTTCGCCACTATCAAATTGCTCTCAAAAAACAATTTTAATATTGCATTGCAAGCCGGAATAGAACTACCGACTGGTGAGATTAAGCCTTCTTCATTCGATAACACTACTGAGTGGCTCGATAAGTTAAAAGAAGAAGATGTAGTTGATGAAAATTCAGGATACTATGCAGGTTTTTTCAATATAGGCACTAATCTATCTATCAAAAAATACAGTTTTCCTGTAACTGCATCTTTACCAGTTATTTCAAATATGAATGGTGTTCAAAATCCTCCGGGTTTTAGAATTCGATTAGGAATAGTAAGGATGTTTTAATGGTTAATAATTTTGGTTAAATCCATTAAAAAGTTAGAACTCTCGGTAATCGTCCCGACAAACAAAATCCATCAGCGAAGCTGATGGATTTTGTTTGTCGGGAGTTTAAGACGCTGACGCTGGTTTAAGTGGTTTAGAAATACCATACCAAAACAGCGCTGATTGCATTGATTTTCTCTCCATTTGGCCATCCACTTTAAATGTCGCTGAAAGTTTGTTTATCATTCTTCGTAGTAATAAGAATAGTCAATACCTTTCATAAATATTTCCCTGTCATTTATTTTTTTGGTGAGTGCTGCTGCTATCAGTTGCTTTAAAACACTGCTATCGACTGTACTAATGATCATAGTGTTCATATAATTCTCCTTTTTTATTTTGCTCCAGTCTACACATTTTTTTAGTTGTTTTTTTAGTATCATATCCAGCCATATTCTTGTACTTCGGCCATTTCCTTCCATAAAGGGATGTGCCTTATTCATTTCGGCATATTTAAAGATTATTTCTTCCAGTGTAATTTGCGGCATGGCATCTATTTGATTCAATGTACTCTTTAAGTACTGAGCATACATAAACCTATAACCGCCTTTTGAAATATTTTTTTCTCTAATTTGGCCAGCAAAATCATACAAGCCGCCAAACAAATATGCGTGTATTTGTTGTAAACCCTTTGTAGTACCCACTTCAAATTCGTTTATCAAACTGCTTTCAAATAATGCATATGCTTTCTTCTTACTTTGTCCGTCGATGCTGTTATCGCTGTAAAGAAACCAGTCTAAAAACTTAGCTGCCTTCTTATTGGGAAAACTTTTGGACAGCTCAATAATACCCTCGCTATCCAACGTATCGGTTTTGTACTTTTTGCCATCCGCAGCAGTTAGTTTCAGTTGGGTAGTGCCACTAACCAACTGATTTTTTTCCTTCTTTAGTTTGGCTTTAAGGTATTTCCAATAGTTACGAACTTTTGTGTAATCGGTTTCTTCATTCAACACACCTACAATATCCAGCACACTAAACCACCACTTGGAATTTTCATCGTCCCAAATGGCGCGAACTTCATGATCATTAAAAAAGCGGATGGATATTTTCAATTGTTCCTTTTTCATTCACGTTATGCATTTTCAATATTGCCTTGTCTTATCATTTCAATACCACCAAAATATGTCGGCTGTATATTTTCTTACGGCATAAATAATCAAATTGTCAATACAAGTTAATTAAAAATGGGAATAAAGATTTTGAATTTTGTTTAGCACATAAAATGACATTAATATCCTCCAAAAAGTGCGAACTTCCTGTAATCATCCCGACAAAGTTCACATCTTTCAATGTGAACTTTTTTATTTTAATCAATCCAAGTGTTTTGAATTAAATTCGCATCAAAATATCAGCTCTTTAATAAGAGTATTAGGCATGATTTCAAGATTTTCCTCAATAAAATTTATCGCATTTTTTTTTATTTTATCTTTCTTTACCCATCAATTTGGGAAGTTGATGATACTTGCAGACTACTATGCAAACACTTCTCAATATGCTAAAAATTGTATCAATAAATCAAGGCCAAAACTACATTGTAACGGTAAGTGCCAAATGATGAAAAAAATTCAAGCTCAAGAAAAGAAAGAAAAACAAGATGCCGAGAAGAAAAATGAAAACAAAAAAGATACTCCCTTTTATTTTGAGCAATATCTAATTAAAGTAAATCAACTTACTGAGTCAATACATAAAAATAAATTTGAATCAATTGGTTCATCTAAACCAATTGGTCGTTCCTTCCGAATTTTTCATCCTCCAAAAGTATAAGCGCAAATATCTTTTTATTTCTAACTTAAAATCGAACGGCATTGTGTGGGCTTTAAAGTCTAAACAAGATGTTGTCGTATTATTCTATTTGTAATTATTCAAATTAAAACAATGAAAAAAAATACATTATTATTCTTGACACTTACTTTAATATTCTCTTTCAATTATTCAATTTCTTTTTCACAATGTGCATGCTGTGCCGGCGCGGGAATTGGCTCTTCAAATGGCGATTATAACAACGGAGTGCTTACCTTAAATAAAAAACAATGGATTGTTGAAACTTATGGAGATTTTCGTTCAATAAAAGATGCAGGGGCTCCGGAAGAAGACGAAAGATTACTGACGAAAATGTTTATTGGAACTGCTGGTGTTCGTTATGGGTTAACTCAAAATATAACTTTATCTGCATTAATGCCTTATGTTTTTTTACATACCAATAACGGAAATGATAAGGGTTTTGGAGACCTTGACTTGTTCACCACAATCAAATTGCTTTCAAAAAATAATTTAAATATCGCATTACAAACTGGAGTAGAATTACCAACAGGAGTCAGTAAGCCTTCTGCTTTCGATAACACTACTGTAATTGTTGGTTCTGGATCATACGACCCAATGGCTGGATTAATTGTTTCAAAAAAATGGAACAAGTTTTCTGTGCAAACAAATGCATTATTCAAAAAAACAACAAAGGGGTTT
>CANGEZ010000080.1 GCA_947452875.1 Chitinophagaceae bacterium | reverse complement strand
TAGCCAGTAAAATCAAAAATTGTGAGGAAACAGGATTTAAAAGCACCTTAATCAGAATGTCTGAGGATTGTACAGAAGAATCGCTGATAGAAGAAGTAGTGAAATTAAACAACGATGAATCAGTTGATGGCATATTGGTTCAATTGCCTATACCAGGTCATATTGATGAAAACAAAATCATCAATTTAATCGCACCAGAAAAAGATGTCGACGGTTTCAGTCCGGTGAGTATGGGCAATTTAACTTTAGGTAATCCTTCATTCATTCCGGCAACTCCATATGGCATCATGTTGATGCTTGAACATTACAATATTGAAACTAAAGGCAAAAATGCGGTTATCATCGGAAGAAGCAATATAGTGGGAAGGCCAATGAGCATTCTGTTAAGCCAATCAGGGAAATACGGCGACTGCACCGTAACGGTATGCCATAGCCGAACCAAAAACATTAAAGAAATTTGCTTACAAGCCGACATTATTGTTGCGGCCATTGGCAAACCTGGATTTGTAACATCAGACATGGTAAACCCAGGTGCTATTATAATTGATGTAGGTATTACAAGAGTTCCAGACAGCACAAAAAAATCAGGATTTGCCATCAAAGGCGATGTGGATTTTGATGCAGTCGCTCCCCTATCTTCATATATAACTCCTGTTCCTGGTGGCGTAGGGCTAATGACAATTGCCGCTTTGCTGAAAAACACTTTCAATGCTTACAAAAACAGAACCAGTTAGTATGGATGTTTCAATGATAAAAGATTCACTTCCGGTTATGGAAGACTTCTACACCATTCAGGGAGAAGGATTTCATCAGGGCAAGGCAGCTTATTTTGTAAGACTTGCCGGATGTGATGTAGGCTGTGTGTGGTGTGATGTAAAAGAAAGTTGGGATGTGAATAAGCATCCATATATTCAGATTGAAGAAATTATCAATAAAATAAAAGCAGCATCTGCAACAAATATTGTAGTCATCACCGGAGGCGAACCATTGATGCACAATCTACAAAAAATCACAACTGACTTGCATGATGCCGGTTATAAAACACATATCGAAACATCCGGCGCACATCCACTTTCAGGAGATTGGGATTGGATCTGCCTTTCTCCAAAAAAATTCAAGAGCCCTCTAGATGAAATACTCCCATTGGCAAATGAATTGAAAATTGTCATTTTTAATACATCGGATTTTGAATGGGCAGAAAATTATGCTTCAAAAATGAATCCGAATTGCAAATTATATCTTCAACCAGAATGGGACAAATCAGCAATTGTTACGCCTTTAATTGTTGAGTATGTGAAAAATAATCCCAAATGGCAAATTTCACTTCAACTACATAAATACATTCATGTACCTTAAATCATAATGATGAAGTTCAAGCTAAATATATTTTTGATCCTTGCTTTTTTACTTTTTACAAATGTCTCGAAAGCACAATGGTACAAACCAGAAAAAGTAAATAAAAAAGCTATTAAAGTATACGAAGCAGCTTATGATTTGGCAGTACAGGGAGATTATGAAAAGTCATTAAATAAGCTTGATGAGGCGTTAGTTATTGAACCAAAATATGTAGAAGCTTATTTATCCAGAGCAGGAATTTATGGTGATCTGAAAAATTACTCGGCTTCAGTAAACGATTTTTCCAAAGCATTTTCATTAGACAGCATATTCTCATCTACTTATTCATTGCCCTACTCTATTTCATTGGCAGGCATTGGTAATTTCGAATTGGCTTTAGAAAAAGTAACCGCTTTTTTAAATACTGAAAAACTAAACTCACAAAGTATAAAATCTGGCAATTATCGTAAACGCACATACGAATTTGCATTAGATTACAAAAAGTCTCACCCTGCCGGAGACTATCACTTCGACCCTGTTAATCTTGGCGATGGCATCAATACCAATTATCTCGAGTATTATCCTTCATTAACCATTGATGGCAAGAAAATGATTTTTACCAGAAGAGTAAATAATGATGAAGACTTTTATGAAAGTGAAAACATAAACGGTGTTTGGTCAAAAGCCACACCAGCAAAAGGAAAAATAAACACCACTTTAAATGAAGGCGCTCAATCTATATCTCAGGATGGGCAATGGCTGATTTTTACAGGATGTAATTATCCTGAAGGCCAGGGAAGTTGCGATTTATATATTTCTTTTAAAACAAAAAGTGGCAGTTGGACTGAGGCCGAAAATATTGGCCCAATTGTAAATACTGATTTGTGGGAATCTGCACCATCACTATCTCCGGATAAAAAAGATTTATATTTTTCCAGCAACCGATTTAATGGTTATGGCGGAAAAGACATTTGGGTTACACATAGAAATGCATCAGGGAAATGGACAGTACCCGAAAACCTTGGTCCGACAATAAATACTTCTGGCGATGAAACTTGTCCATTCATACATCCTGATAATCAAACTTTATATTTCAACAGCAATGGACTACCTGGATATGGAATGGCAGATTTATTTTTAACCAGAAAAGGACCAGATAACAAATGGACCACGCCATTAAATTTGGGTTATCCCATTAACACCATTGATGACGAAGGCTCATTAATAGTTGCTTCCGATGGTTATACTTCTTATTACGCAAGCGACAGGAAAAATAAAAATTCAGGACTAGACATTTACAGTTTTACACTTCCCAAAGAAATAAGTGCCCATAAAACATTATGGATCAACGGAAATGTGTTCGATGCTAAAACCAAGCTGGGCCTGCCTTCTATGGCTACACTGACTTGTATTGGCAATACAAATTTCTCAACTCAAATTCAAACTGATGAAGACGGAAATTTTCTGGTTACCTTACCTATCGGTTATGAATACTCGTTGAATATCAACAGAAAAGGATATCTTTTTTACTCCGATCATTTTTCATTGCCTGAGAATACTACTGACAGTTTTTTCAAACTTAACGTTCCGCTACAACCCATTGAAGCCGGCGCCTCTATAGTTTTAAAAAATATTTTCTTTGGTAATAATGAAACAAAATTGCAGCCCGAATCAGAAGCTGAATTGAATAAAATCGTTTCGCTGCTCAATGAAAATCCAAACATGAAAGTTCAAATCAGCGGACACACTGATAATATTGGAAAAAAAGAAGCCAACCAACTTCTTAGTTTAAATCGTGCGAAATCAGTAGTGAATTATCTGATTGGGAAAGGCGTTAATATAAACAGATTACTTCCTAAAGGTTTTGGGGACACCAAACCCGTGGCCTCAAACGACACAGACGAGGGGAAAAGCCTCAATAGAAGAACAGAAATTAACGTAGTTTCTAACTGATGAATTAATTATCATTGTTGCATGAACAATGATTTAATTTTTCAGATAGCATTAACCCGAATTCCTCATATCGGGCATGTGCATGCCAAGATTTTGACCAGCATTTTTGGAACCGCAGAGGCTATTTTTAAAACGCCGAAAAGTAAACTTGAAAAAGTTGATGGTATTGGACAAATCAGAGCCACAAGCATCAAATCTTTTTCGGATTTTAATAGTTGTGAAAAAGAAATTCATTTCACGGAAAAGCATCAAATCAAAACTATTTTTATTAATGATACTGAATACCCCAAAAGATTGCTGAACTGCTACGATAGCCCTATTTTATTATATTTCAAAGGAAATACATCATTAAACAATTCTCGATTTGTAAGCATTGTTGGCACAAGAGCAAATACCGATTATGGCAAGACTATTTGCGAACAATTTATTGATGAACTTAAAACTTACAATATCACTGTTATTAGCGGACTCGCTTATGGCATTGATACCATTTCACACAAATCAGCCATAAAACACAATCTTCCCACCATTGGAATATTAGCCCATGGATTAGACAGGATTTACCCCTATGCCAATAAATCCTTAGCTAAGCAAATGATTGAAAATGGAGGCTTGTTAACAGAATATCCAAGTGGAACAAATCCCGATAAACAAAACTTCCCGGAGCGAAACCGAATAACGGCAGGCATTTGCGACGCACTGGTTGTAATCGAAACTGGTAAATCAGGCGGCTCCTTGATTACAGCTGAAATCGCCAATAGTTACCATAAAGATGTATTTGCATTTCCTGGAAGGATACATGATATGAAATCAGATGGCTGCAACCAATTAATTAAAAATAACAAAGCTTGTTTGATTTCTTCTTCAGAAGATCTGGTTAAATTAATGGGATGGGATGAAAAGGAAACGACTAAAATACCAAAGCAACAGACGCTTTTTAATCATTTAAACAATGAAGAGCTTTTGCTGATGAAATTGCTTGAAACAGCAGTGGATATTGATGTTGACACCTTAATATTCAAATCAGGATTATCTCACAGCTCCATTGCGGTAAACCTACTTACTCTTGAAATGAATGGACTGATTAAAAGCCTGCCTGGCAAAAGATACAAATCCATTTAAACCAAGAAAATAAATGAAGATACCCTTCTGATTTTTTTGTTTTCAAATTTTCACCTTAATTTAGCTCATGGCAACCAACAATAAATTCACTCCGTCTTCAAAATCATCAAAAATCATTACTGAAGGTTTAACGTTTGATGATGTATTATTAGTCCCTGCTTATTCTCAGTTATTACCTAAAGATGTAGACATCACTTCTACGCTCACTGAGAAAATTAAATTAAATGTCCCGATGCTCAGTGCGGCTATGGATACAGTTACAGAAGCTTCTCTGGCAATCGCAATGGCAAGAGAAGGGGGCTTGGGAGTTCTCCATAAAAATATGAGTATTGTTCAACAATGCGAGCAAGTAAGAAAAGTAAAAAGAAGTGAAAGTGGTTTGATTCTTGACCCATTGACACTCACTCCAGATTCCACTGTTGGTGAGGCTTTGAAAATGATGAGAGAAAATAAAATAGGTGGTATTCCCATTATAGACCAGCAACAAAAACTAGTAGGCATCTTAACCAATCGGGATTTGCGTTTCGAAACCAATCCAAATGACAAAGTAAGTACTGTAATGACAAAAGAAAATCTCATTACAGCTCCTGAAGGAACAGACCTTAAAAAAGCAGAACTCATTTTCAAGAAAAATAAAATTGAAAAATTACCTGTTGTCAACAAAGCTGGCAAGCTCATCGGCTTGATCACATTTGGAGATATCTTGAAATTGAAAAGCCATCCTAATGCAGTAAAAGACGAGTATGGAAGACTGTTAGTTGGCGCAGGTGTTGGTATTACCTCAGATATTTTAGACCGCACTACAGCTCTATACAATGCAGGCGTTGATGTTATTTGTTTGGATAGCGCCCATGGTCATACGAAAGGAGTTATCGACGCTTTAAAATCAATTAGAAAAAACTTTAAACATCTTTCAATCATAGCCGGTAATGTCGGAACAGGGACAGGTGCGCTAGCTTTAGCAAACGCTGGAGCAGATGCCGTTAAAGTTGGCATTGGACCGGGCTCAATATGTACAACAAGAATTGTAGCAGGTACTGGTGTTCCTCAAATAACCGCTGTTATGGATGTAGCAGCAGCTTTAAAAAACAAGCGTGTTGGTATTATCAGTGATGGTGGCATCAGATACACAGGCGATATGGTAAAAGCATTGGCTGCTGGCGCTACTTGTGTGATGATGGGCAATATGTTTGCAGGTACAGAAGAAAGTCCGGGTGAAACAATTATTTACGAAGGAAGAAAATTCAAACAATACAGAGGCATGGGGTCTTTAGGTGCCATGGCTCAAGGCAGCAGCGACAGATATTTTCAGGATAAAGATTCGGATGTAAAAAAATTCGTTCCAGAAGGGATTGAAGGCAGAGTTGCTTTCAAAGGATATTTGAGAGAAGTGGTTCATCAATTCACGGGCGGATTAAGAGCGGGTATGGGTTACTGTGGTGCTGCGAATATCAAAGCCCTGCAAAATGCAAGTTTTGTAAAAATCACACATGCAGGAATCAGTGAAAGTCATGCGCATGATATATACATTACTAAAGAAGCGCCTAATTACAGCAGATAATTTTTCATCATGAAGCTATTCAAAAAGTCAATGTTCGCATTTGTTATTGCATGCTTGACTTTAATCTCTTTTTCTTCAAATGCACAGGATTCTTCAAGATTGAGGGTTTCATTGCTTACCTGTTCACCGGGAGAAGAATTGTATTCCATATTCGGCCATAGCGCCATTAGAATTATCGACAGCAATAGTGTTACAGATTATGTTTTCAATTATGGCACTTTCGATTTTGATGACCCCAATTTCTACATCAAATTTGTAAAAGGCAAATTATTATATTTTGTAAGCTTAGAGCGAACCAACGACTTCATTGAGTTTTATAAATACGAAAACAGAAGCGTAAGCGAACAAGTTTTATCTCTTTCTGCTGAAGAAAAAATTGAGATTAAAAATGCATTGATAGAAAATCTCAAAGAAGAAAACAAATTCTATAAATATGATTTCTTTCTTGATAACTGTACTACTAGATTAAGAGATATTATTGTCAAATACAAAACCCCTACTCCAATATTACCTGCTGTAATGCCCGAAAACAGAACCTTTAGGATGGCCATTCACAAGTATCTCAAAGAAGGCGGACAATACTGGAGTGAATTGGGTATCGATATTTTATTGGGCGCGCCAACAGACCGCATCATGACGCCTTCCGAACAACAATTTCTGCCAAACAATCTTGAAAAATCATTAGATAAATGTACAAACACAAAACTTGTTGCAGAGAAGACTACAATTTTTCAAAATGAAATTACCGGACTTGGATTCAACTTATTTCATCCGTCAATATTTTTTTTGATTTTGTTTTTATTTGTAGCCGCTTTGTATAAAACGAAAACTGTAATTGCCACAAAGACACTTTTGGTTTTTGATGTCATTTTGTTTTTTGTTATTGGCATTGTAGGCATCATACTTGTATTAGCCTGGTTTGCTACAGACCACACCATGACAAAAAATAATTACAATTTATTATGGGCTTTGCCTACTCATATTCTAGCTCCAATTTTCATTTTCTTTAAAAGTAAAATTTCGAAATACTATTTTGGCATCACTGCGTTGATTTCAAGTCTGCTTATTTTATCATGGTTATTTTTACCTCAAGAATTAAACACAGCATTAATACCCATTGTAATGATTATTTTGACGAGGTCATACATGCATTATAAAAGTTACAACACTGCAAAAAGCAGTCATGAAGCATAAAAAAATTATTTACAACAACACTTTATTAAGTTATTACACTTTCGGTAATGGCAAGCCTTTATTGTTAATGCATGGTTTTGCTGAAGACCATTCCATTTGGAAACATCAGATAACTCACCTCAGTAAAAAATATTTTGTTATTGCACCTGATCTTTTTGGTGTTGGCAATTCAGATTTTCTTGATAGAGGAAATGTATCCATAAAAACTTACGCCGAAGCCATAAAAGAAATCATTAAAGCAGAGAAAATTCAGCAATTTATCATGATGGGTCATAGCATGGGCGGCTACATCACATTGGCTTATTTGGAACTTTATCCGGAAGACCTTCTCGGAATAGGACTTGTTCACTCAACAATTTTTGAAGACGATGACAATAAAAAACAGGTTCGTCTGAAAGCAATTGAATTTATCAAATCCCATGGAGGCGCTTCGTTTCTAAAGACCAGCATTCCTGGTTTATATTTTGATGCTTCGAAATTCGAAAGCGAAATCCAATCTCAAATAGCAACATCAACCGGAATTGTTGACGAGGTGTTGATTCAATATTATCAGGCTATGTTGAAAAGACCAGATTCAACAAAATTGTTGCAATCCACTAAAATCCCTTTGATGATAATTGCAGGAAAACATGACCATGCAGTTCCTTTCAGTCAATCGCTCAAACAATTTCACCTGAGCCAAATTACCTATTTAAAAATATTACAAAACTCAGCTCATATGGGTTTGATTGAGGAATCGGAAGCAGCAAATCAGTTTATCTCTTTTTTTGTTGAAAATCAGCCCAGTTACTGACTATTACTCTTTTCATTTTTCTTTTACTTGCCATAAGTAATCTTTACCTTTGTTGTGAAATGAAAAGAGGACTAATTGCCATAATTTTTCTGATAAGCTCATTATCCACTTATGCCAAGCACATTACAGGAGGTGAGATGATTTATGATTTG
>CANGEZ010000079.1 GCA_947452875.1 Chitinophagaceae bacterium | reverse complement strand
TTGTTATAATCAGTATTGTTGGCAGCATCATATTGTTGCCATGTAGTTTCATCTTCTCTTTTAATTTCAATGATTCTGCTTGAGTTAGAAACAGTTCTTCTTCCCCAGAATTTCACAGAATAGGTTTTGTTTGGATTTAAACCTTCAATGCTCCAAATACCATTTGTTGCACTTGGATCTGCAAAAGCGAAATCAGTAGTCGATGAATTCGGATAGTCTTGAACTGTTAGTGAAGAATTACCAGTATTAACACCAGAACCACCAATGTTAAAAGTACCGTCGATTCGATTAACAATATTTAAAGAAGTTCCTGTACTAACATTTAAAGTATTAATGGCATTTGGAATTTTGATACCATTTGTTGCTGTTGTAACATTATTCCAGTAATTGTTGTTATTATCAGGAGATGTTGTTTGTGTCTGGCCGAAATCAATTAAAATTCTTGACCCAACAAAAACAGAAACAGTGTCTTTATCGATTGCTCCTAAATTGTCTGTTACCGTAAGTTCAAAACTATAAAGTCCTTCAGAGAGATTACTGATATTTGTTGAAGCAGCATTAGCGGTTGAAATAGTGTATTGAGAAGGACCTGAAATTCTTGACCATAAATAGCTACTAACAGCTCCATCAGGATCGTTAGACTGATTTCCATTTAATGTTGTAGAATTTACAGGGGAAGTTAAATAAATGTCATTTCCCGCAAAAGCAAGTGGCGATGCGTTGTTAGCATCCGACGCACCAGTTTGAAATATGTCTATCAAAGAAATATAGCCAAAAGCACTACCAGTTTGGACTCTGATATCAAAACTCATTTCTGTTTTTCCAGTGAAAGTAAATACTGCAGCATTGTTATAATCTGTATTGCTTGAAGAGTTGTATGATTTCCAAATTGATTCATCTTGTCTTTTAATCTCAATAATATTTGGATAAGTTACTCCTGATTTAGTACCCCAGAATTTTATTGTGTACGTTCTAGTTGCGTCTAATCCTGTTATAGTCCAACCTGCACCAACAGCGGTTTGATCAGCATAAGCATAATCTGCTGTAGCAGTTGATAGATAATCCTGAACATCACCTGCGGTATTACCTGTATTTACACCCGGGCCCTGAATGCCAAATGACCCATCAATTCTGTTAAACACATTTAATCCAATATTTGTTTTGACATTATTTGTGGTAACAGCATTTTTTAATTTGATGCCATTATTTGCGGCATAAACATTGTTCCAGTAATTACCATTTATATCTGGAGAACTGGTAGTTGTTGGACCAAAATCAATCAGTAATCTTGAGCTAACTACAACATTGATTGTGTCTTTTAATATATTTAAAGCGATATCCGCAACTGTAACTTCAAATGAATAGGTGCCTTCAACAAGATTTGAAAGTGTAGGATTTGAGATACTTGAATTACTAATAGTATAATCAGATGGACCTGTTAATTTCGACCAACTATAAGTTGTAATAATCCCAGCAGTAGATGAAGCAACAGCATTTACTGACAAACTATTGTTTGGTAAAACAAGAGAAGTGTCGTTGCCTGCACTTAATGTAATTTCTCCTGCAACTGGAAATTTAGTGCTGTTTCCCGTAGCATAGAGATTGAAAGTTGATAAAAAAATCATTATGAAAATGAATGTTTTCATAATAGTGATTGTAGATTTTTGCATGTTTTGACTTTTAATGGGTTGATTGTTAATTTTTTCAGTCTCATGTATATGAGAAAATTAACGAAGTCAAATTTACTTCATAAATCGTCATTAAAGCATTACAATCACAAAGAATGTGGATTTGTGGAAAATAAAAATGAACTAATAATTTTTTAAATTGATATTATTCATTTATCATCATTTTTATGGTCTCAAAATTATTATCATTTTGTATTGAAATAAAGTATAATCCAGCTTGTAGGCGTAAATTTTTGATTTTAAAATCTTGCTGCTCATCATTTCCAGTTGTTTGATATGTGGCCTTAACTGAACCATTTACATCTCTAATGATGATGTTCGTTTTTAATTGGTTATTAAATTTTAATGTGAAATTTCCATTATTGGGATTAGGGAAAACTAAAGCATGTTGATTTTTAAAATCATCAATAGACTTCGAGATCATCTTGGTTCCAGAAGCACATCCAATATGAGTAAGTAATTGCGTTTTAGCAGTGCCATAATTTCCACAAGTTGTTTGGCCTTTCACGGTTAAACTTCCTCCTGTAAAACCTGTGTTGAAAAGCAAAGTAATGATTGAGCTGTCTGCATTAGCACTTAAAATAGTGGTGTAGTTTGGTCTTGTCCACCTGTAGATTGCAGCTGCAATTTGCGTACTTGTTGGAGCCGGAACTGTCATTGAAAAAGTGATTGTACTCCCAATAC
Organism: Chitinophagaceae bacterium; assembly: GCA_947452875.1. Classification (GTDB taxonomy): domain Bacteria; phylum Bacteroidota; class Bacteroidia; order Chitinophagales; family Chitinophagaceae; genus Ferruginibacter. The sequence goes on along the minus strand of CANGEZ010000079.1, from coordinate 5,865 downwards.
AAGCATTGTAGATTCCACTACTTGAAACAATACTTGAAGGCGTGGGTGTTGTACATTGTAGGTTAACTGTTTTTGCCGTTCCCAATTGACCACAATTTGTTTGTCCTTTTACTGAAATAGTGCCTCCTGTATATCCTGCATTTATTTGCAATGTGATAGAAGAACTATCTGACGTAGCTGAAATAATTGTTGTGTTGATGGGTTTAGTCCACCTGTAAACCGACGCAACAGTTTGGGTAATGGATGGCGATGCAACAACAACAGTATAAGTAATTTGATTTCCCACACATGGATTGTAATTTCCGGTACTTGAAGTAATATTTGTTGGTGTAGGTGGCAATAATGTTGAATTTAAAATTATTGTTTTTGCGACACTCACGTTGCATTCAGTAACTGCACTCACAGATAATGTATCTTTTGTAAATCCACTTAAAAAGGTAATTACAACGGCAGTGTCATTTATGCCATAACCATTTATATGATTAATACTTGCATTAGTTCCGTATTTGAAATTCCAATTGTAACTAGTGGCATAAGCTACTTTTTTTATTCTGTAAGTTTCAGAAATTGAACCACAAACATTTGTCACTGCAGCAACTGAAACTGGAGCGAATTCTTTTTGAATTAATGCCGGAGCCGCTGCCACACGTTTGTAAACAGTAAGTGATTTTGCTACACTGTTTCCACAAGGACTAATAGACTGAACTGTTATGTTGCCCGAAACAAATGTTGAAACAAAAACAACATTGATACTTGTAGTTCCTTGACCAGATATTAATGTTGCTCCTGTGGGGACAGTCCAAAAATAAGAAGCTGCATTATTAACAGAGGATGCAGTATAAGTTATGTTTTCGGATTGAGTATTGTATCCAACTTCGTGACAAATATCCGTTATGCCAGAAATTGTTGAAGGAGCCGAAGGTGCTGTTTTATTTAAAGTAATTGATTTTACTGCACTATTACCACATCCTGAAATAGCCATAACAGATAAAATTAATGAAGTTGGTGCTGTTGGAAATTTAATGGTAATACTTGATGAATCCGGTGCATTTACACTTATCAATTGAGAACCTGTAGGTAATGTCCAACGATAAGCAATAACAGAACTCGCATTTGTAGTCGGAGGAGCCGCAACATACGTAAGATTAGTGCCGCCAATAAACGGACAAATATACGTTGTGGCAGCAGCACCACCTGTGCTTGTTATGGCAGATGGAGTTTCTGGAACCGTTTTGGTGATGGCAAGTGTTTTTGTTATTGAGGTTCCATCACAACCGGTAACAACTAAATTGATGGTGCCACTCGTAAAAGTTGATGCATATTTTATTTTAACTGAGCTCCCATTTCTAATTAAACTCATTCCCATTGTTGCAGCATTTGAAACAGTCCAGGTATATGAAACTGCATCACTAGCTGTAATTGAATAAATAGCACTATCTCCTATTCCCATATTTCCACAGGCATTGCTATTTCCGATTATGGATGTTCCCACAGAAAAATTACATGGTGGAAATAGACGATTACACAATGAATCCAATATGCATTCTGCTTTCATTCTTGTGAAGAATAAATTGTGGCCAATATTGTTCACATGAGCATAATCGTAGTCGTAATATGAATTAATTGAACCATCAGCATTGGCAACTGTTTCCCAAAAATTAACTGATTTATTACCAAACCTTGAAATAATCCAATCTCTTGTTTGTGTTAGATTGCTTACTTGATCAATTGTCAAGTATAATCTGGGTTGAGTTGTGGTAACCCATACAGGAACTTTTGCAGAATCAGCCAATCGCATGGTAGCTTCAAAATTAGCCTGTTGCTCTGCTATCGAATATCCATTTACTGCGTCATTAGAAGGCATATTTATAATGATTGCATCCGGTTGTGCAGCTAGAGCTGCTGTGATATTATACCCATACAAAGGTGTTGGTCTGTCTACAGGAGGTATATAGCCATCTGGTCTGAGATTTTGATAAGTCTTCAGGCCTGACATTCCTAAATTAATAACTTGGTTTGATGAATTTTTGCTTTTAACATAAGCTGTAAATCTGCCTGCCCATGAACTGTCATAAACACTAGCACCTAATCCATAAGAAGTTGAAGAACCCAGTATGACAATCTTCCACGCATGATTGCAATTAACAACGTCGGAGTCATTAGCGTATAAAACGCTACTAAAAAATTGCATTGAAATAACTAAACTAATCAAGAAGAAAGATCTTCTTTTGATAAAATGAAACATAGGGTCAACGATTTTTTGTGTTTTCAATAAGTAGAGAAAACAAAAATAATAAACCATTATTCAAAATCATAATATTTTCAAATGTTTTTTTTTTGATATCAAAGAATTAATATCAAATGTCAATCTCATTTTCCAATTGGTTGAAAATCAATTGGAAAAATCTTTGTATTTCAAAAAGAAAAGGATGGCTGATAGCTGTCCAATGGGTGCAATGTCCATCACAATCCAGTTGGTAAAATGAAAAATGAGTAATAAAAAACCAAGTAAATAATCCCATTTTTTAGTAAAGAAACCAATTGCAAAAAACGATTCAATAAAAACGGAAACACAATACAAGAGATAAGTTATATAAGTATGTTTAATTAAAAACAAATTCAATGATGTTCTCCAGCTTAAATTGGTTTCAATAAAATAAGGAATGAATTGAACTTTTAAAGTTGATGACATTAACATCGGTTCAAAAATTCCATTATTCATAATTTTAAATAGTCCTGATGAAAAATAGAAAAAAATATAAAAATACCTGACCCCTTCAAATGCAAATTTTCGATTTAATGGGTTTGTAAATAAAAAGGGAATAATCAATAAAAAAAAACCAGTTTGGTAATTCCTGTGTCCTAAGGTTGCAGTAAGACAAACATAATACAGCATTAATAAAATGAACAATGACCAAGTAATCAATTTATTTTCTTTTATAAAAACACTGTACATGAGGAACAACAAAATTATCATGTCAAGTATCAAACCCATTTCACGATGGCTAAAAATAAATTGAGGAATTTGTAATAAAAAAAATAACCAGTAAATAGGATCGATGCCGAAATTGAAATATGCTATATGATGTAACCCTTGAAAACTAACACCATAGAAAACAAAGATTAGAAATTCTATTAAAATTATAGAGAATAACCCTCTACGGAAATTGTTTTCTTGCTTTGAATTAGTTGGCTCCTTCATCAATTGTTTATTGTTTTACAAATGGTGAAAGAATCTTTGAGCATTTGAAAATCCGGTTCTATTGATATCTGATATTCAACTAAAGAAATGCTGTCGTTTTTATTTATTTTATTTCCTGAAAATCTTACGTACCAACTTAACCAATCAGATGGTTTTTTTTGTAAAGGAGTTAATCTACTTTTCCAAAAAAACAAATTTGAAGAATCATGAATTTTTGATTTCAAAAAAATGGCTAATTGATTTTGATTGTTGTTGTTGATGTAATCCGCAAATTTTAATGGAGCTTGTTCCAAAATATCTTTCTTCCAGTAAGGAAAATCAGTAAACTTTATCCTGTCGTTATTCAATTTTACAAAATAACATTTTTTAAATTTTGAATGTTGAATTTTCGAACTGAACATGTCATTGTAAGGTAAAAAAATCATGTCCATTTTTTTGGAAAAGAAAAAGAGATAAGAAATAATAAACATTAATACCAATGCAAATGCCAATGGCGAATGTTTGTATAATTTGAATAGAAATAACTTCTTCAATTGTTGAATGATAAATTAGGATTCATTGAATTGTTTTCGGACATCCTTCCACAAGTATAAAAACACAATTATGTAACTGATCGAACTTACAATTGCTGCAGCATAAACGCCATATTGAGGCACTAAAAAAGTGTCTGCAATAAGAACGATGAAGAATCCTATTAAATCGCCTTTGAAAATCTGTTTTACATTTCCTTTACTTAAATAAACGGCATTTATTAGCGTCAGCAAACCCAAACAAACAAAACCTGGTAATAATATAATCATGTAGTTGGCCATTTCACTGAAATCTTTACCGAACACAATTGGATAAATATATTTTCCACAAGAAATTAAAATAAGGGCGCCAATGATGATTAGAATAAAATAAGGTTTAATCAATTGCTTCCACTCCTGATATGACGAAGTGATTTTTTCCGAACTTAAAAACGGCAATAAAGTAGAACTGATTACAGAAGAAAAATAGATAAAGTACTGCCCTACTTTTCCGCATTGAACATAATTACTCAATGTTATTCCTGAACAATATTTTTCAACAAAAAAATTATCTGTCCTTAAAAAACAAAAATAAACCAAAGACGAAATCATGATAAATACACCATTTTTGAAAAATGCAGGCCATTCAATTTGAAGTGGATTTGAAGTTTGTTTTTGATAACTTAAAACAATCATCAACACACCTTGTATAAAATAAAGCAATCCATATCCAAGCGAAATGATAGAAATAGAAATTTGTCCTTTATTTATAAATAGCAAATAAATCAAAAAGAAGAGGTTACTGCATCCTAGAATGATGTTTTGCAAGTTGAATTTCTTTTGAGCAGATAAAAATCCCTGAAACAAAATCAACATTAGATTTCCTGATGAAAACAACACAATTGCTGCGGCATACTGATTTAGTTTTAATCTTGTTTCCGGAATGATCACAAAGGAAATAATCAACATCAGAGCAGTGAAAAACAAAACGACTTCGATTAGTTTTTTATGAATAACAGGTGCAGACAAGGGTTCTTTTGAAATCCAAGCAATAGCTGAATAATCCAATCCTGCACTGAAAAGAAATGCAAGGAAATTAATCAGATAAAGATTGTTGAAAAAATACCCACTTTCAGCTGTCTCCAAACTTCTTACAATAACAACATTAATTAAGAATACAATCCCATGATTCAGGAGTTTTCCTGCAATATTTTGTTTTAATATTTGGGATAGATTCACTAAAATAAATTGTAATTACAGTGAAATGTTTTTAAGGCTTTTCATTATCGAGCTGAACTCATTTGCAATTAGACTTGCACCGCCAACCAAACCACCATCAACATCTACTTTGCCAAAAATTTCTGAGGCATTGGCTGCTTTTACACTTCCTCCATAAAGTATGGAAACTGTTTCAGCAACATCATTACCATAAACAGATGCAATGATATTTCGAATATGGTGGTGCATTTCCAGAGCTTGTTCGCTTGTTGCCGTTTTGCCTGTTCCAATCGCCCAAATGGGTTCGTATGCAATGATAAAATGTTTCATCTTTTCAGCATCCAAATGAAATAAGCTTTCTTTTAATTGATGAGCTACATATTCATTTTGTGTGCCTTCTTCTCTTACAGACAGTGGCTCTCCGCAACAGAAAATGGGTGTAATGCCATATTCCAATGCGAGGTCAACTTTCTTTTTTAAGATTTCATTGGTTTCATGAAAATATTCTCTCCTTTCACTATGACCGATCAATACATAATTGATGCTGATACTTTTCAGCATTTCAGCGCTAACTTCTCCTGTATAGGCGCCATTTTTTGTAGCAGCCATATTTTGTGCACAAATATGAAAATGAGGATGAGCTATTTTAGATTTTATAGCTGTTAGGTAAGGAAATGGAACTGCAAATATTACTGATTGATTAATGGCAGCTTTGTAATCTGAAGCTGATATTTCGTTTATTAAATTTTCTGCTTCAGCAAGCGTAAGATTCATTTTCCAGTTGGCAGCAGCAATTTGTTTTCTGATCATTTTATTATTTTTTATAAAGTTGTATAAGTAAAGATTTTTCTTTTTCGGTTATGTTTTGTTTTTTCATTTGTTTCCAATTGGAAACATCGATGATTGCTTTTTCAATATCATATCTTTCATTGCCCC
>CANGEZ010000078.1 GCA_947452875.1 Chitinophagaceae bacterium | reverse complement strand
GATTTATTTAAGAATAACATCATTACCAACCCCTATTTCGGAACCAATGAAAAAAATCTCAATTGGATTGATACAACAGATTGGATCTATCAAAGTTATTTTTATTTCAAATCAAGCTTGACAGGAAGACAAAATATTGATATCAATTTTGATGGCCTCGATACTTACGCAGATGTGTACCTGAATGACTCGTTGATTTTGAAGGCGAACAACATGTTTAGGGAATGGACGGTGTCTGTTAAGAATATCATCAAACCCGGACAAAACAAATTGCAGATTTATTTTCATGCTGCAAAACGGATTACAGATAGCATTGCAAAATCACAATTACCATTAGTTAGGCCTGATAACAACCGCGTATATGCGCGAAAAGCGCAGTTTCAATTTGGTTGGGATTGGGGCCCTGTATTCATTGGCGCTGGCATTTACAAAAACATTTGGATTGACGCGTACAATGGCCTTTCTACTATTGAAAAAATTCAAAGGGAAAGAGATCAGTCGAATCAAGCAAGAATCAAAGACATCAAACTCATACAGGAACCGGATTCATTTGGAACAAGTTTCTATTTTCAAAAAAACGACTTGCCTATTTACATAAATGGTGCCAATTGGATTCCTGCCGAGAATATTTATTTAAGTCAACTCAAAAGAGAAGATTACAGACGCATGTTAAAAAACGCTAAAGACGCCAACATGAACATGCTGAGAGTTTGGGGCGGCGGCATTTATGAGACTGATGATTTCTACGACCTCTGTGATTCAATGGGCATCTATGTTTGGCAGGATTTCATGTTTGCCGGCGGCATGTATCCAGCTGATCAACAATTTATTCAAAATGTAAAAGAAGAAGTAAAACAACAAATCCAAAGATTAAGACACCATCCTTGTATTGTATTGTGGTGCGGCAATAATGAAATCGATGAAGCCTGGAAAAACTGGGGTTGGCAATCACAGTACAATCTGCATGGGCAGGACTCTATAAAAATATGGAACGAGTATCAGACATTATTTAGAGATTCTTTGGCCGCTTGGGTAAATGAATTCGATGGCACTCGTCCTTATATTTCAACTTCGCCGAAAAACGGCTGGGGACATAAAGAAAGTTTTACCGAAGGCGATAGTCATTACTGGGGTTTATGGTGGGGATTAGAGGACTGGGAAGTTTTTAAAACCAAAACCGGAAGATTTGTGAGTGAATATGGTATGCAGTCGATGCCGGATTATCATTCTGTACTTTCATATACTGATTCATCAAACAGATATTTATATTCCGATCAAATCAATGCGCATCAAAAAGCAGGCGAAGGATTTAAAAAGCTCAATCACTATCTAACTCGCTATTTCATTGACTCGGCAACATTTTCCAAAATCAGTTTGAAAGATTATTGCTACATCACCCAATGCATGCAGGCTTTCATTTTGAAGAATGTTATCATCACACACATGAGCCATTTCTGGAAAAATATGGGCACATTATTGTGGCAATTAAACGACTGCTGGCCAGTTACGAGCTGGAGTATCATTGATTACAAAGGCGTCAAGAAAGCGGCTTGGTATGCGGTTAAAAAAGCATATTCAGACCATCCGGAATTATCAATCGAAACCATCAATAAAAATAAGCTGATTAAAAACCAGCCCAAATTCACGATAAAAAGAAAGGGTGATAATAGTATTACTATTCAATCAAGTTGTGATGCACAATATGTTTATTTGTACACTGAAAAAACAGCGATTAATGCATCAGACAATTACTTCAATATAAAAAAGGGAGAAAACAAAATCATTACGTTTGAGAATACTGAAGTGACGGAAGAGTTATTGAAAGAATTGAAAGTGTATTCGTTGAATGAGTTTTATTTGAAACACAGATGAGCTTTGTTTAAAAGGTTCAAAAAGTTCAATTAGTTCAACAGGTTCATTACTGAATAAAATCTAACCTTTTGAACATCTTGAACCACTAAAACCTTTTGAACAAAACACAATCCACTTCCCCCTTCGGGGGACTGAGGGGGCTCTAATAAAGTATTCTAACCTTAATCGTATGCTTCACTTTCTTCAAAAGCTCCATTGCATTTTTACTGATACTTTTATCTATATCCAAAACTACATAACCGATATCTTCATTCGTTTTGAGGTATTGTCCAAGGATGTTGATTTTGCTTAATGCTGTATTAATTTGGCTTAAAACACCTGGCACATTTTTATGGATATGTAAAATTCTATGAGCGCCTTCTTGAGGAGGTAATGCTAAAGCAGGTATTGAATGAGAACCAGTACTGATGCCTTTTTCAAGATAATTAAACAATTTCGCGCTCACATCCATACCGATATTATTCTGCGCTTCTTGTGTACTACCGCCAATGTGTGGGGTGAGCAATACGTTTGACAAACCTTGTAAAGGAGAATTAAAATCATCACCATTTTTTTCAGGCTCCCAAGGAAACACATCGATGGCCGCACCACCTAAATCTCCTGATTCTAAAGAAGATTTTAATGCTTTAATGTCTATCACTTCTCCCCTTGCATAATTAATCAATACAGCACCTTTCTTAAAATATTTGAGGTTAGACTTGTTGATTAAATTTTTGGTAGCATCCAATTCTGGCACATGCAAAGTAACCACATCACTTTGTTGTAATAATTCTTTTAAACTCTTACAATCTGATGCGTTTCCTAAAGGCAATTTGGTTTCCACATCATAAAAAACAACTTTCATACCTAATGCTTCGGCAAGCACACTAACTTGACTTCCGATATTGCCATAGCCGATGATACCTAATGTTTTTCCTCTTAATTCATGACTACCTTTTGCATCCTTCATCCACTTACCTTCATGAGCGGCTTTATTTTTATCTAAAATTTTTCTGACTAAAATAATGGAAGCACCAATAACCAATTCAGCGACACTTCTAGTATTACTATATGGTGCATTAAAAACGGCAACACCGGCTTCAGTGGCTGCTTTCAAATCAACCTGATTGACACCGATACAAAAACATCCAATAGCTTGTAATTTCTGGGCTTCTTTTAAAACTTTTGCAGTGATGGTTGTTTTGCTGCGAATACCGAGTATGTGAACATTCTTGATTTCCTTTATCAATTCATCTTCACTCAAAGCACCTGTCAATTTTTTCACACTGACATATCCATTTTGAGAAAATTGTTTTGCAGCTGCCTCACTGATGTTTTCGAGGAATAAAATGTTGATTTTTTCTTTGGGATAACTGGTATTTTTTTTCTCTGCCATGATAAATACTCCTTATTTTGCACAAATATATTCCAACATCAGTAAATATCTGATTAACAATAGTTTTATTTAAAAAGCACATCATAATTAATGGATTTTTTAAAAATAATTTCATCAAGAAGCTCTATCTGCACCCTATTTTTAATAATTCTCATGATGACAAGCTTCAGCTCTTGTGGTAGTTTTCATAAAGAACCCGAGACAGATGATACACTTGGAAAACCCATTTCATTACCTACACCTCCAGCAATTAACCCTGAATATGCCAAACAGGTAGCCAATAACTGCAACAATTGGTACAACCAATTCCTAAAAAATTCAGCTTTCTTTGGAGGCATGATTGTAGCTAAAAGCGGCAATATCCTTTTCGAAAAATACAATGGCATTGCTCATGTTGGCAGAAATGACAGCATTAATGCGAACACTCCTTTACATATCGCTTCAGTCAGCAAGACCTTCACAGCGATGGCGGTGCTTAAATTATGGCAAGATAAAAAACTGAATATCGATGATCAATTTTCAAAATACTTTCCTGAATTTAATTACCCTGGTGTTACCGTAAGAAGTCTATTGAATCACAGAAGTGGACTTCCCAACTATGTTTATTTCATGGATGAAATTGGCTGGAGTGCCAAAACTTTTGTTACCAACCTGGATGTGTTGAAAACTTTAATCAGCAAGAAAAATGTGTTGAGAAATATCAATCCACCCAACAAACATTTTGCTTACTGCAATACGAATTATGCTTTGTTGGCTTTGTTGATTGAAAAAATCACTTCAATGACATACCCAGAATACATTAAAAAATCAATTTTCGAACCTTTAAAAATGAACAGCAGTTTTGTTTACAGCGATAAAGATTCTGCCAGAACAACACCAAGCTACGATTACAGAAACTATCAGGCAGTATTTATCAATTTGGATAAAGTATATGGAGATAAAAACATTTTTTCTACACCGCAGGATTTATTGAAATGGGATAGGTTTTTAACTTCCGGTTTGTATTTAAACAAAGCCACATTAGACGAAGCGTATAAACCTTACAGCAATGAAAAATCAGGCGTAAGAAATTATGGATTGGGTTGGAGAATGTACAATTTCCCTCATAAGAAAATCATTTATCATAATGGCTGGTGGCATGGAAGTAATGCGGTATTCATTAGATTGATTGAAGAAGACGCAACGATCATTGTCATCGGAAATAAATACAATAGAAATATTTACAAAGCCAAGGAACTCATTGGAATGTTCACTGGGCCTATTTCTACAGAGAATGATGATGAATAATTATCCTATCCAAAAAATACATAAGCCAGCGCAATTGAAGTAATGATGCCAATCAAATCTGCGAGCAACATGGCGCCTACTGCATAGCGTGTATTCTTCACCGATACCGAACCGAAATAAACGGCAATCACATAAAATGTAGTATCAGACGACCCTTGCAAAATACAAGAAAGACGACCTGCAAATGAATCAGGGCCAAATGTTTTCATCGTATCCACCATCATCCCTCTCGCTCCTCCTCCACTAAATGGCTTGATTAAAGCCGTTGGCAAACCATCTACAAAACGAGTATCCATTCCTATCGCAACAAACAATGATTTTATACCGCCAATCAAGGCATCAAAACTCCCACTGGTTCTAAGCAAAGAAATCGCCACTAGCATTCCAACGAGATATGGAATAATTCTTACTGCCGTTTCAAAACCTCCTTTAGCGCCGTCAATAAATGCATCAAACACATCAATCTTTTTGTACAAGCCACCCAATACAATCGCAATGAAAATAAATAAAATCAGTCCGCTGCTCAATGAACCTGAGAACTGCTGAACAGCCTCTGTATTTAATGATTTGATATAAACAATCAATGCAGCTATAATCGCAGAAATACCTAGTATCCAGGTTAAAATTATCGGCTGAAAAATATTGATTTTTTGTTTGACACTCACAATCATCATGGCAGCAATCGTTGCAATGAATGTAGCAATCATACAAGGAATGAAAATATCCATTGGGTTGGCGGCTTTCGCTGCAGAACGCAAGGCTATAATACTTACCGGTATCAATGTCAATCCGGATGCATGCAAACACAAAAACATAATCTGCGAATTGGAAGCCGTTGATTTGTTTGGATTCAGCTCCTGCAAACTATCCATCGCTTTCAATCCAAATGGAGTTGCAGCATTATCTAATCCTAAAAGATTCGCAGAAAAATTCATGATCATATGTCCCATAGCCGGATGCCCTTTTGGAACTTCAGGAAATATTTTAGAAAAAAATGGACTAATGATTCTGGATAAAAATCGGATGCCGCCTGCTTTTTCTGCAATTGATAAAAAGCCCATGAATAAAGCCAAAAAGCCAATCAGCTTCAAACATAAAGTAACAGCAGTTTGGCAAGTCTCTATAATTCCATCCGCCGACTGAATTTTAAAAGATTTCAATTGCGTGTCACTTTCTCTGATGGTTTTTACATCGCCTTCAGTAAAAACGACATTGCTATCGATAATACTAATTACTCCTGGCGCCGCCTTATTTACAGCAGTTCTGCTCACCAAAATGGTATCTCCCGTTTTACCGGTTACCATTGAACTAAAAATCGATTTGTTTTCAGCGGTGAAAAACATTTTTGCAGAGGCTACAAGAATTGCGATAATAATAAATGCCGACCAGATGCGACTTAATGCCATGTGTTTTAATTTGGGGTTGAATGTACGAAAATAAGCAAATGGAAGGAATCATTGGAGTTTAAAGGTTTATGGTTCGATCTTCTCAGCAATGTCTTCTGTAAGGGACGATAGGTTTTTAGATGGTTTTGTTCAAAAGGTTTCAGAAGTTCAATTTGTTCAATAGGTTTCGATCTTCTCAGCAATGTCTCCTGCAAGGGACGTTGCGTTTTTAGAGAATTTTGTTCAAAAGGTTTCAGAAGTTCAATTTGTTCAATAGGTTAGATTTTCATCAGCAACTAATATCTTGTACAATAATATAATGTTAGAAATGTTTGTTGTTTGTTGTTTGTTGTTTGTTGTTTGTTGTTGTGGCAGCTTATCCAGCCTATCCAGCTTATCTACAATCAACGACCATCTCAAAGTAAAAAAACACCACTATCAAGATGAAAACCTCATTTTTTTGAGACAAGGATTGACGAACTTGCTACCCAAAATCGGAGACAAATCATGCAAAATATTTTGACCTCAAAAGACAAACACGTATCTTTATTTTTAAATAACACGTGCAATATGACCACCAAACTTACATTAACTATAAATGATGAAGTAATTCGTGCCGCTAAAAATTATGCAAGAATAAAAGAAAAAAGCTTATCCAGTCTTGTTGAGAATTATCTAAAATCATTAGCCACAACAGTAGAAAAAAAGCCGTTCCTTTCCCCAGAAATCATGAAACTGAAAGGCAAGTTGAAGTTGCCTAGAAATTTCGACTATAAAAAAGAATTATCCGAAGCGATTTACAAAAGCACTAAATAAATATAATATTATCATCTGCGTAGCTCCCTCCCTGTTATGAAAACAATTTTTCTCGATACCAATGTCATCATTGATTTCCTGGCAGACCGCGAGCCCTATGCTGATGAAGCTGCTCTCATTTTCCAACATTCCTTATCGGGAAACTTGAGCATTTATGTAAGTGCATTGTCATTCAACAACATTTACTACATACTTCGCCGACAATATTCGCATAAAGAATGTATCAAAATGCTAAATACTTTGAGTGAATGGACAAACATTCTCGATGCATCAAAAGTTATGGTCATCAAATCAATGCAATCTGATTTCAACGATTTTGAAGACGCGATGCAATATTTCACTGCTCTTACCCATCCAGAAATCGAATGCATCGTTACCCGAAATACGAAAGATTTCAAAAAAAGCAAGTTGCCGGTAATGACCCCGAGGGAAATTGTAAGTTTGATGGGTTAACCACGTTTTTTCACCGCGGAGAAGTGAGATTTTAGAGACTACGCTGAGGAACAAACTTATTGAACCTCTTGAACCTTTGAAACCATTTGAACATAACCCCTAAAAAAGCAACTTCCCTTGCAATAGACATTGCCACGACTTACCAACCAAGTTTTACATTTTACATTCAATATTTTACATTTTACATTGCTTTTAACCTACATTTGCAACTTCAAAAAACAAACCCAAAATGTCATTAAAAGCAGGTATTGTAGGATTACCCAATGTAGGAAAATCAACCCTTTTCAACGCGGTGAGCAGCAGTGCAAAAGCACAGGCAAGTAATTATAGATTCTGCACCATAGAACCTAACACAGGCTTGGTGAACGTACCAGACACTAGATTGAATAAATTGGAAGAGTTGGTAAAACCTAATCGTGTAGTACCTACTCAAATTGAAATCGTTGATATCGCCGGTTTGGTTAGAGGCGCTAGTAAAGGCGAAGGTTTGGGTAATAAATTCTTGGCTAATATCCGTGAGGTGGATGCCATCATTCATGTAATCCGTTGTTTCGAAGATGAAAATATTTTGAGAGATGAAGGTCCAATCAATCCTGTTGGAGATAAAGGAATTATTGAAACCGAACTGCAACTGAAAGACATGGAAAGCGTGGAGAAGAAAATCCAACGTACAGAAAAACTATTGAAACAAGGTGACGCCAAATTAAAGGCCGAATATGAAGTTTTGAAAACTTGCCTCGATCAATTGAATAATGGAAAGAACATCATGGCATTGGGATTGAGCAAAGAAGACAAATCTGCCATTGCTGATTTATTCCTGTTAACAGACAAACCCATTTTGTATGTCGCAAACGTCGACGAAGCGTCTATGCATACTGGAAATAAATATTCTCAAGCTTTAATCGAAGCTGTAAAAAATGAAGGCAACGAAGTGATTGTGATGACCAACGCTATCGAAGCGCAAATCGCCGAATTAGAAACTGCCGATGACAAGCAGATGTTCATGGAAGAATACAAAATGGTTGAACCAGCTCTAGACAGATTGATTCACTCTACTT
>CANGEZ010000077.1 GCA_947452875.1 Chitinophagaceae bacterium | reverse complement strand
TAACCACGAATTCACGAATTTTATTTCTCAGCAATGTCTCCTGAAAGGGACGTTGCGTAATAAAAAGTCAAAATTGAAAATTAAAAATTCAAAATTATTGATGCGAAGGTTATAACCACGAATTCAAGAATATAAATTTGAAATTGAAAATTCAAAATTTAAAAACTGCATTATGCTAAATTCTCTATTTTAAATTTTTACTTTTTACTTTTGAATTTCCCTTTAATCAAAAACCCCGATGATCAGTCGGGGTTTTTTGTTATGGCTCCAGTTATGTAAAGTAGTTGTTGTACTTTTCAATAGGATAAGGAAGCCATTGATCTTTTCATTGGATTGGATAGAATAGTTTTCATAGGTCACTAAAAACAGGTTCTTTTTTTTGGATAATGGATAAATACCCTGCTTGCATATTATACGCTCAATTAAAAATTTAATTGTGACCAGAATCATGTGATTTTTAATTTGTGGTATTTAGTATTAATCGGTCTAAGTATTTCCACTTAAAAGCAAAAAAGCAAACCCTTTTTTGAGTTTGCTTTTTATTAAATAGTTTTTAAAGAGTTTATTTAGTTTTTCACAGGAATGAATTGGTACTTACTTACTGTTGGTTTTGGATATTGAATCAAACGGGATTAAAACTACCTGTTATCCAAATGAAATCATACCAATTTATGATTCAAATCATAAAAATGGGTGTTTCCTAGGTATGTAGCTAAGTAAGTCTACTTATTTGTGTCTGTTGGGGATTATAAAAACCAGAGATTATCAATGTTTGAAGTCAAGAAAACATCCTCTCCTATTGAATTTGATATAGTGGCAGAGGAAATCATGATACTGGTATTATCAATTAATACTTCTATCAAGTAATAGTTTCCAAAAAATTCGATATTCTTGATGGTTCCTTTAAAGGCTTTTTCTTTGTTATTGGTAATTGTAAAATAACCAGGTCTGATGAATAATGATTTGCCAGCATCAGCAGGTTTGATTTCAGGTAATTCTAAAAATGTTTGATGAAAAGTACTCAGCAATTGATAATTTCCGAGTAGCGCAGCGCAATATTCATTTACCGGTTGATGGTATAAATTATCAGGTGTGCCGCTTTGGATGATTTTTCCTTTTTGCAAAATGATGATTTCGTCCGACCATGAAAGAATATCCTGCACATCATGCGAAACCGTAATAAAAGAAACTCCAGTTGCTGTTTGAATATTTCTTAATAAGCTCAGCAATTTCCTTTTATGAATGATGTCAAGATTTGAAAACGGCTCATCCAATAATAAAACTTCAGGTTCTTGTGTCAATAAAGATGCTAATGCCACGCGTTGCTTTTCACCGCCGGAAAGTTCATCCGACCATCTTTTATACAAATGGTCAATTTCACAAAGTTTGTAGATTGAAATAGCGGCTTCGTCTTCAATAAGATTGTTGTAAGAAAGTATTTCTTCAATCCTATAATTGTTTCTCAATTCATAATGCTGACTTAAATACGCAATTTTAGGATGACCAGGAATTAGTTTTTCATTGGCACCCAATACCCTTTCGTTTTTAAAAAAAACAGTTCCCTCATTGGGTTGTTCCAATCCTGCTATCAATCGAAGTAAACTGCTTTTGCCGGAACCCGTTTCACCTACAATTCCAATATTTTTATTCAATTGAAAAACATGACTAATACCATCAACAGCGGTATTGCCTGCCATAGTTAGCTGCAAGTTTTTTACTTCAATTATAGCACCAACATCCATCATCTAAAAAATATGAACCGCAAAAGTAGATGAATCAGTCTTTATTTGAACTATTAAAGTTGATTTCTGTATCTGAAAAATTTAAACAATTCTACCCAGCCGGTTGACATCAAAGCAATACACATGCAAACAACTATTTCTCGAAATGACAAAACAGATAAACCGAAAACATTTCTTAGGTATGGCAAAAACAAAAACATAAAAATCATGACAACTGAAAATAGCAGGATAAGAAGAACGAGATTGTTTTTATAGAAAATTGTTTTTAATACTGTATACCTAAAAGATCTGTTTATCAATGTTAGAAAAATGTTGCTGAATAGTAGTGTAATAAAAATAAATGTTCTAACGGTTTCGTTTGAAGCTTCATTTTCCATGTAATAGAAACCCAAAATCAAACAACCTGCTGTAATGATTAAACCTTGAATTAAACTCATTGATAATTGTTTGAATGACAAAAAACTAGTTCCCATGATCAATGGTTTTCGCTGCATCGTTCCTGGCTCCATGGGTTCATTTTCATAAATGATAGAACAAGTTGGGCCCATGATTAATTCAAGGAAAATAACATGCACAGGAGTGAAAATTGTTGTAAACCGCCAAGCCAGTATCAATGGTAAGGCGACAATAAGAATGATAGGAATGTGTATGGAGACGATATATTGAATGGCTTTTTTGAGGTTATCATAAATCTTTCTACCTGCGGCAACGGCGTCTACCATGTGCGATAAATCATCATCAGTTAAAATCAAAGCGGCTGCAGATTTAGCAACTTCGCTCCCACGTGTGCCCATAGCAATTCCAATATGAGCTGATTTTAACGCTGGGCCGTCATTCACCCCATCGCCTGTCATAGCAACCACTTCGCCATTTTCTTTCAAAGCCTCAATAACTTTCAACTTTGCTTCGGGAAACATTCTGGCAAAAATGTCAACGCTTTTCACTTTATCCTTCAGTGTATTATTGTCATAAGACAAGATCTCATTACCAGTTAATACTTCCTTGTTTTCAGTTAACCCAATTTGTGAGGCAATGGCCAAAGCGGTTTCTGGAAAATCACCAGTTATCATTTTCAATGAGATACCTGCTTGATGAAATTGCTTGATGGCAGCAATCATATTTTCTTTCGGTGGATCTTGAAAAGCAATTAAGCCGAGGAATTCAAAATTAAATTCTTCTTGAACTACCGGCCATTTTGATGTCGGCCATTTACCTGCTCCTATTGCTAGTACACGATATCCTTTTTGAGCAAATTCATGTACCTGATCTAGAATCAATTTTAAATTAATTTCATTTACATTACTTTGACGCGCTATCGCTTCAGGAGCACCTTTAGCCGCAATTATAAATTCATTGCCATCAGAAAAAATATGCGTCATATATGGAGGTTTCCCTCCTAATGGATATTCATGAATTTGAGTAAATAGCTTTCGTTTATCCGCTGTAGTTATTGTCGTGTATAATTCATGTATTGTTTTTTCCATTGGATCGAATGGATTTACTTCACTACTCCACATGGCATATTCTATAATTTTAATGGGCTCCTCATGAATATTTTCAAATGAAAATTGTTTCCGATTTTCAAAATCATAAATTCCAGAAATACTCATTTTATTTTGAGTGAGGGTGCCAGTTTTGTCTGCACATATTACGGTTGCGGCTCCAAGTGTTTCTACATATTGCGGTTGCTTAACAATGATATTGTTTTTCTTTAATAATCTATAAGCACCCAATGCCTGGAAAGTACTGAATGCAACTGGTATCTCTTCAGGCAGTATACTCATCGCCAAGGTTAAACCATTTAAAAATGACTTAATGAGATCATGAGATTGATAATAATTCAAAAAAACAATCAGTAAAAAAGCTACAAATCCAATTCCAACCATGTACTTAATAAAATCATGAATCTGTTTTTGCAAAGGGGTCTTAGGAATCTGGATAGTTGTTAATGAAACCCCGATTTTGCCAAACTTAGTTTTAGCACCAACAGCATTTACAATAACCATTGCGCTTCCGGTAACTACCATTGTCCCTCTATAAACTTCTGCATTATCAGTTGCTGATTTTGAAACAGGGAAAGCTTCGCCAGTAAGAATCGATTCGTTCAAAGAAAAATCACTTGCTTTTACAATCAATCCATCGGCTGCTACAATTTCACCTTCTTCAAGAATCAACAAATCACCTAATACAATTTCATCAACATCAATAGCTTTAAATAATCCGTTTCTTTTCACTTTAGCTTTTGCCTGTGAAATTTTTTGTAAAGCCTTTACTGCGTTTCTGCTTCTGTAATCCTGGAAAAAAGAAATGCCCGCAACAATAAAAAGTGAAATCATCATGATTATACCTTCTTTTTGTTGCCCCACAGAAAAATATATGATACAAGTAATCAGTAAAATGATAAACATGGGCTCTGAAACTATCCCTTTAAACACATCAAGTAAAACCCTGTCTTGCTTAAAAACAAGGCTATTGTTCCCATATTTTTCAATTCTATCTTTAACTTCTTCATCTGAAAGTCCATTTTTATTAAATGTTGAGCTCATTATAATAATGAATTTAACTTTATGAAAAGCATTAAATACTTGATTAGTATTAGTTTACAATTAAAATTATTACTACATTCTATAGTTTCAATTAAATTAAAAAAATCAACTCTAATATTTCTTTGAACTATATTATTTTATTTACTTTTACGTCCTAAAAAAAAATCTATGAATCTCAGAAAATTATCTACTGTATTCGCTATTTCAATTGTATTACTTTCTTGTTCAAAACAATCAGAAACAAGTTTAGTGACTGATAATAATTCAACTGTTGTAGTTCCTGTTAAAGGTCAAAACACAAATAATGCCCTTGCCGTTAAAAAATTCCTTTTTGATGCCTCTCAGGCAGAAACTGCTGGAAATGCAGATTGGGTAATTGACCAAGACAACAATAATCCACAAAGAATTCCAACTCCATTGCAATCTACAGTAACTTCAACCACAGCTGTCACTTATTGGACGGGAGCTTTATCTAGTTGGGGTATTGCATTAGCCAAACAAGGACAACTAGTTGAAACTTTACCTTCTACAGGTTTGATCACTTATGGTGTTACAACAAACGCTCAAGACTTGAAAAACTATGATGTTTTTGTTGTTGATGAACCTAATATCAGATTTACAACTGCAGAAAAACAAGCTATTTTATCGTTCGTTCAAAATGGTGGTGGTTTATTCATGATTGGTGATCATACTTTATCTGACAGAAACAATGACGGATGGGATTCTCCTGCTATTTGGAATGATCTGATGAGTTCAAATGGTGTAGTTACCAATCCCTTTGGTTTCACATTTGAATTAACCGACATTACTCAATTAAGTACTAATGTTCGTAGCAACAGCTCAACAAATCCATTAATAAATGGCCTGTCTGGTTTAGTATCAAAATTGGATTTCCATAATGGCGCTACCCTTTCGTTACAACCAACTGCAAATGCAACAGTTCAAGGTTTATTCTGGCAAAATAGCACTGCTCAAACGTCTACCACCAAAGTAATGGCTGCTGCATCAACTTATGGTACAGGTCGTGTTTACTGCGTTACAGACAGTTCTCCAATGGATGATGGAACAGGTGGTACTGGAAATACTTTATATCAAAGTTGGGGATTAACTACAAATACGCACATCGCTCAATTCATGAATGCATCTTTGTGGTTGGCAAAATTGCAATAATCTTATAGCTCATTCTATAAAAAAGTCGTCCAAAAACTGGGCGACTTTTTAGTTTTCAAAGGAGTATAATCTCTTACAATTTCTCAAGTAAATACGTTTTAAAGTCTTTGCTTAAAGCGTTCACTTCTTTTTCAAACAAAACCACGTCTTCTTCAATTTGTTTGTTTTGATGTACAAACATATCTGTCATCCTTCCTTGATTTTGTACGATGTCATTTGTCAGTAAATAGTTGTTTGAATTGATTTCATTTTTTAATTCATTAATTAGCTTTTGTTTTTCAACAAACCTTTTATGAAAATGCTCTTTTTCTGAAAAAGATGTAGCCGTTTTATATCTCGATGTTATTTCCTCAAGCATATCATCTAAAACTTCGATTTGCTTTTCGTAAAAGTTTACAATTTTTATTAACTGCTGATGCTTGTTTACCATGTAGTAAGAATTAGTGTATGTCATAATTTTTCGTTTGGATTGAATGATGGTGTTACGATGCAAATGTTATTCAGAAATCAATCTCTTTAAAATGACAATAATTCATTAAGGCTATGATTCGAATCAGTATGACAAATCCACTTTTTGCGGATGACCGAACTCAATTACAATTATATTCTTCATCATTTTTATTGAAATCCTTAGAAGATAGTTTTACATCGTAAATAAATTCTTACACTAAAAAAAATCAACATGAAAAAACAACTGTTTATTATTTCACTACTGATGCTGACTAGCATTATTAGTTTTGCGCAATTAACCAGTAAAACAAAATCAGACAAAAAATTTGTAATAGCGCTAACTGGTGGGCCATCATTTCCCGTTGGCAAATATGAAAAAAAAGATATCAACCAACCTCAATCTGGTTACGCTAGATTTGGTTACAATTTAAATTTGAATTTCAATTATCAAGCTGATAAAAATTTTGGATTAACATCCACAATTATTTATTCGAGACACAAATTGAATATAGATGAAATTAAAAAAGATATCAATAATCCCAATTTGTCAGTAGATCATTATCAATACTATGGTATACTTGCTGGTCCAATGGCAACGGTTAATTTATCTGATAAAGTTATGCTGGATATCAAATTGATGGCTGGTGTTGCAGAAGCCAATTCTCCTGTATTTAGTTTGTCTAATACGCAAATTACTAATGAGAAATGGAATGAAGCTTTTACCTGGCAATATGGAACAGCACTGCGTTATAACATCAATGAAAGTACTTGTTTGTTTACAAACATTTATTACAACCACATGAAACCAAGCTGGAATTTTGGTCCATTTACAAATGGTGGAACTGAACAATTTGTAAAAGTGGAACAAAATATGAGTGTGTTGGACATGAATTTAGGATTAGGAATCAATTTCTAAATTTATTCCAAATAAAATAGCCATGGTATGTTTGCCATGGCTATTTTATTTATAAAAAAGTACTGATTTTATTTCAGTCTTTCTTTAATATCCAAATGATGTGCTGTTGCTGTTTTTTGAGCCAATTCATAACCTGCATCAGCGTGACGAATAACGCCCATGCCTGGATCATTTCTTAAAACACGTCCTAATCTTTTAGCAGCATCATCCGTTCCATCAGCAACGATTACCATGCCTGCATGAATGCTGTAACCCATGCCTACTCCACCGCCGTGATGTAAAGACACCCAACTCGCACCGCCTGCAGTATTTACCAATGCATTTAAAATAGGCCAATCTGCTACAGCATCACTGCCATCGAGCATAGCTTCGGTTTCACGATTTGGACTTGCCACAGAACCCGTATCCAAATGATCTCTTCCTATTACAATCGGTGCTTTTACTTTACCCGTTCTTACCAATTCATTAAAAGCCAATCCAGCTTTTTCTCTTTCTCCTTGTCCAATCCAGCATATTCTGGCAGGTAAACCCTGGAAAGCAATTTTTTCTTTTGCCATTTTCATCCAGCGAATCATACCGGTATTTTCAGGGAATAATTCCATCATCAATTCATCAGTCACTCTGATATCATCAGGGTCTCCGCTTAATGCTGCCCATCTAAAAGGCCCTTTTCCTTCGCAGAATAATGGACGTATGTAAGCAGGAACAAACCCTGGAAAATCAAAAGCATTTTCCAAACCATTCTCTTTAGCCCTTGCTCTTATATTGTTTCCATAATCAAAAGTTATAGCTCCCATTTTTTGCAATTCAAGCATGAGTTCAACATGTTTACGCATGCTTTCGTAACTCATTTTAATATACTCATCCGGATTTTCAGTACGCAACACATTCGCTTCTTCATTGCTTAAATGATGAGGGATGTAGCCAATTAAAGGATCATGAGCACTAGTTTGATCAGTCAATGTATCCGGTACGATATGTCTTTCGATTAAGCGTTGTAGTAAGTTAACTGCATTACACAACACACCAATACTAACGGCCTTGCCTTCAGCTTTGTATTGCAATGCTTTGTCAATGGCTTCATCGATATTTGTATATTTTTCATCTAGATATCTTGTTTCCAATCTTTTATCAATTCGCCATTCTTCAACCTCTGCAACCAATGCCACACCTTCATTCATCGTTATGGCAAGTGGTTGAGCGCCGCCCATTCCACCTAAGCCGGCGGTTACATTCAAGGTTCCTTTTAAAGACCCGCCAAAATGTTTGGTAGCTGCTGAACCATATGTTTCATAAGTTCCTTGAACAATGCCTTGGCTTCCGATATAAATCCAGCTTCCAGCAGTCATCTGACCATACATCATTAATCCTTTTTTCTCCAATTCGTCAAAATGTTTCCAGTTGGCCCAATTAGGTACCAATTGAGAATTACTCAACAACACTCTTGGAGAATCTTTATGTGTTTTTAAAATGGC
>CANGEZ010000076.1 GCA_947452875.1 Chitinophagaceae bacterium | reverse complement strand
ACAATCCCAATGAATGAGGGAAATCAATAGAATCTAAGACTTCAATATGATTCGCTTTTCCAAATGCAGTCATGGTAGTTGTAAAATCACCCGAACCATCTATCGACAAACAAGCCGACTCATCAAAAGGAGAAGCGAAGAAAGCGGATGAAATATGACTGATATGATGTTCTACATTCTTTATTTTTCCTTTGAAATGTTCCTGTGGCAATCCAAAATGAGCTGAAAGAATGGGATCGATACTACCCACTTTTTTACTGTTTGAAAACCTTTCTTTGATGGCGGGCAAACTAACAAATGGATGTGACAACAGAAACAATATCTTTTTTAAAAACTTCGCTTTGGGATCTCTGCCAATGCAGAAATAATCAACCTGCTCTATTCCAATACCGGCTTCTTTCAAACAAAATTCAATGGCCTTTACCGGAAACCCCGACCAATGCTTCACTCTGGTGAAGCGCTCTTCTTCAATGGCCGCTATCATTTTCCCTTCTACAAAAATGGCAGCGGAGGCGTCGGCATGGTAAGCGTTTATTCCTAAAATTATTTTTTCTTTACTCATTAAAAAATGGATAATAATTAATTATGTTCAATTGTTTTCAACTTTTACGGTATTCCTTTCAAAACCGTAAATCATCGCAAATATAGCTACATATGAAACAATGTTAAACCAGGTGTGATGATTCAGGCCCAAAGGCATTGGCTTGTTATTTTGCATGGTTACGAGCAACAAACTTATCCGAAGCACATTGATCAGCCAAAGCAAAACCAAACCAACGAAAATGAATTTCATTTTCATTTTAATTTTCCACGAGTTAGCCAAAACATAAGCCAACCAAAAACTATACACACCATACCCTACGCATCCGTGGGCAATTCTAACTCCAACGCCGTCCTTAATTCTGACAATAAATGGATTTACTTGATAGGTATCGATATGGAAAACAGAAAGCAGTAAACGAGTGCCCCAAATCAACGAACGCTTTATCATGCTAACATAATCTAGATGATTTGCAACGAATGATGAATAATGACCTTCAGTTGCGCTTAATGCTATCACAGCTTTTGTTCCGTAATAAAACAATAAAAATAAAAAGATGAACTTAAACACGAAAATCAAAAATTGTTTCATTTGAAATTCATGTTTTATTTCGTTGCTCATGTTGGATTTAAATATATAAAAATGTGATTAACGAATGATTACTCAGGAGTAGTAAACATTTTTTCATAATTCCTTTTGGCTTCATAAATAAAAGGCTGGTTTCTGGCAAATGCCGCAGACCGGCTGCTCCAGTCATTATAAGTTGACTCATCCATATCAGCAAAGCGCATGATGGCATTTTTAATTTCGCCTTTTTCAGGACTCACATTCATGCCTATTTTCTTTTCCTCGAGCTGATTCCATGGCGTATTGTGGCTTGTGATTACGGGTTTGCCTGCGCTAAATGCTTCAAAAATCGCATGACCAAAATTTTCACTTTGGCTTGGGCAAATAAATACATGGGATTGGTGATAAAAAGCAATTAGATCATGAGGAGGAATGGCACCATGATAATTGACTTTGATGTTTGAAGGAAGTCTGTTAATGACTTCCGAACATTTTTGCCAATAATCAGGCCAATAAATCGGGCCACAAATATCATATTCAACAGCTGACTCACATGTGGCCAAAGCATTCAGTACTTCGAGATAATTTTTCATCGGACCTATCAAAGCTACAGTTAGCAATTTCAGCGTTCCTTTTTTCTTTGGCAATACATTGGACTCAATTATGGTTGGAATATTTGCAGCAACCCAAATTTTTTGTCGTCGACCAATAAAAGAAATAATGTGTTGCTTTTCTAATTCGTCTGTCGCATGAAATTCTACTTTTTTAAACAACAACAAGGGCTTCAATAAATTGAGGTAAATTTTCTTTTTAAATCTTTTTTGTTGTAACGCCGGCGGATGCAACATGCCTCTTACAGAAATTATTTTTCTTTTACTTCTGCTAAATACAACTGGTAAAATGGTGAAATGAAAAGAATAAATTCCGGTTAAAAAATCGAGATCTGATTTTTTATTTTTAAAGATTTCCAACAAACGAGAAAATCTGTTTGAACCAGAACAGTAAAATACATTTGTATTGTTGTTGAAGCGAACCCATTTGTCAGACTCTTGAATTTTTAATAAAGAGCCATCGATATCCCTATCTGATGTTACGACTTCAAATTCGATATCGCCTCCAATATGATTTACCATGTTCAACACTGATTGAACAGGGCCTCCGGCTTTGAATGCAGGTGAAAACCAAGGTATGGAAAGAAATATCTTTTTCATTTTCAAAAATCAAAAAGCTAGTTCTTTTCTTTTCCTTTTCAACGAAAATGCGCTTAGTTTAAAATTATGTTTCCAAACGCTTAGTATTACAAAAATGATAATAGTTGATTTAAAAAGATGCCCTAGAATCGTCTGCAATTCACAATCGGGTCTAATAGGATAATAAAAAGCAACTGTTGCCAACAAAATAGCAATTGGAAAATCCTTACTCTTTTTATTAAATAATTTCAGAAAATAACTGAATAGTGCCCCAAAGAAAAACATAAAAATTGCTCCCCCTAATACCCCATAATTGATATATGCATCTCCTACAGAACTCAATGCCATAGAAGTACCAACAGCAACAGGGATTCCAGAATATTTCATAAATATGAACCGATCTCCAGAATTCAGCTTGTTGGGAGCTATAATTCTTGGAAGTATAGAAGATTCCAAAATAAGTTCCAATTCTGCACCATTTTCATATGGCACTTTATCAGGTACTGTTTTCATGATATTCGTAATGATATAACCCTGATTGATTCGAAGATTACTAGAACCCAAACTTTCAGCACTAAATATTCCTTGTTTTTCATTTTTTTTCTTGAGCGATTTTTTTACTGTCTCCACATTGGCCTCTTCACCTTGTTTCCAGGTCGCCTCTCTATAATCACCTTTCAATTGCTGAATGACTACTGCAAATAATGAGAATATAATCACAAAAGTCGCTTTTAGATAATTGTTGGGTTTGAATTTAATAGCATAAATTGATCCCAAAAAAACAAGCCAAGTCAACAAATCAAAAAACATTCCTTGTGCTATGGATGAAGAAATGATTGAGCCATAAACAACCAAAAGTGGTAGCGGCTTAATACCTTTATTTCCAAGAACGATTAAAAAAATCCCTACAAATTTAAAACAACTAAGCACCAAGAATACAAATGCAAGATCACTGCTGAAATATGCAGCAACCAAACTTGAAATGAAGCCAACTAAAATCAGCGTATAAGGCATCACGGGATGCTCTTTCACATAATTTTTCAACCCTTCAGTATCAGGCTTTTCACCAGCCAAATTGCCTGACAAAAAATTCAAACCGATAATAAACATCAATACTGCAGGAAATGCATATGCAAAATAATCCGATTCAGGGACTTGCATTTTATTATACCCTTCCTGATATACGTCCAATCCATTATATGCCAGTGCAGGTCCAATGAGTATCTGAATACACATCATAAATCCCGACAAATATCTAATGGGTATAAAATAATTTACAGAAATAAAAATCAGACAAAACTGGTAAGCAGAAAGCATTAAGGCTGCATAAGTGAACCAGTTCAGATCTAAAAATAGAAATTTGAACACCAAACAAAATAAAATAAAGTACTGTATGTTTATTTTTGAATTACTTTTCATTATTTTTTTGAAGCATAAATCATGGCATAATCAGTAACAAGAGGTTTTTCAATTTCAGTCAATTCTCCATGTTCAATTTTATATAATTTATAACCATAAGCCATCAGGATGGATTGAGCATCTCCGGGCTCTAAATGTTCAGCAGATTTTTCTGAATTCGCGATGAATTCAAATAAGATGTCTGGTGCATTAGGTTGTTTTAGCAATTCAGCACCACCCTTGAAAGCAAAATATTCAAATCCTTCTATGTCAACTTTTATGAAATCTACTTTTTCAAGTTGATATAGTTTACACAAATCATCTAGTGAAATTGTTTTGACCAATTCGAAATTTCCAGAAGACTTATTCATATCAATCATTCCTTTTCCATATTGTTCATCTGGCACATAAAATGGCACTTCGCTTTCAGAATTCACCCAAACTGCCTTGTTCAAAATCTCACAGTTTATGATTCCGTTCAATTCAATGTTTTTTTTCAAATAACCATACATAACTGATGATGCCTCGACAGCAATGACTCTCACATCATTTTTTAATTTACAAATAGGAATGGAAATAGAACCAATATTGGCACCTAAGTCAATGATTACAGCATTGGGTTTCAGTTTTGAAAGAATGAGCTGTATATACTCTTCTTCAAAAATTCCGTTAATGTAAAGTTCAAAACCTATGACCTCTTTGATATTTGGCACCAAGTAGCTGCAATGATATTTTCCTTCAACAACAATATCTTTAGTGCTTTTCAATTTCCTGTTCATCAATAATCTTGACAAACGCTGCTTTCCCTTGAAATCATTGAACTTTCTGAATAATTTTCCTATCATCAATCAGTAATTAATATTTGAGTTTTGTGTAAAGTAAGAAATTGAATTCGACCGACAAGTTACTTGGGAATAAATATAGCATCCGACCATGCCAGACTCCCATTTCCATAAATCGGACTATAAATATCTTGAATTACATATCCATAACTGTACAAAAAGGAGGATATGTCGTGAAACAAAGGCTGACTCTGATATTGTTGTTTGAAATATGTTTCTGTGTAGATGAGTTTGATTTTCTTTTTTTCAAGCAAGTCAACCGCTCCTTTTAAGGCTACCAACTCGCTACCTTGAATATCCATTTTTAGAATATCAATATGCTGAATATTGTTGTTTCGACAAAAGTTATCAATAGTTTCTGTTTGTACGGTTACTGAACCTTTGTTTTTAACCTGCTGGTCTGAAGACAATCCTATTTTATCTGAAGGGAGCAACGAATTGGTGTCTTCGTTGAAATTGCTGAATAATACAGCCTCCCCTTTTTTTTCTGAAATCGCGTATTGTGCCGGAATTATTTTTCCATACCCTTTAATATTTGTAAGAAGCTTTTCATAAGTTTCGGGGAATGGCTCAAATGCATATACTTTTGCCTGATCAAATAATTTTGAATATTTAATAGCCGTATCTCCCCTGTTGGCTCCAACATCAAGAATACATTTCGCTTCCCCAGTCAATATTTTATGCTGAACTTCAAATGCATCTTCTTTAAATGAAGTTTTTTTTAAAGATTGTATATACCCATTCCCATGAACTTCAAATCCAAAACGACTTAGAAATTTATTGATACTTTCTTTTTTCAAGTTGTTATTTTTTTTCTTTAATAAATTCCTCGAAAGGTCCTTCAAAAGGTGAATTCAAATGATTCAAAGGCCTTATTCTCGAATGTATATGATCCGGATGCATAATCATCGGAGCCTCTGAAAGAAAACCCGCCCAATAAGAAAACGTACTGCCAGTTGAAATCACAATAATTTTACTTTTACTCAACAACAACAGATCCACAATATCTGCATTTCCTTCAACTAACTGAATTTTGGGCAATGAAAACAATTCCTCAAATTCATTGTAACGGCCATCAGTAAATACTTTGACCTCTTCAATGTTTCCTGTATTTAACCTGATACCATTGATGATATTGGTGAAATAATTTTCAGGTGTTCTTACATGCCCCCCTTTGAACTCCTCTCCCGGGTTTAATTTTCTGAAATCGCCCATTCTAATATGTACACCGATATCAGCAGCAGATTTATTGTTTAGTTTCTGAATGTACTTTTCCGTAATCATATCAGTAAGCAATTCAATTGCCAACTGACGATGTGGCTTTAAATGTAAAAAATAATCATGATAGGTTGGCAGCTTTTCAAAATAATAAATGGTATGATCATCTTTATCATCTATTAATTCCAATTGCGGTTCTTGCACATTTTTTTTCCCTAATGACATCAATTTAAGCTTGAGCAAATCCATCCATTCGAAAAAGATATTCTTCTCAAATTTGAAAAATCCCTGGTAGTTTCTTTTTGATTTTTCATTCCTTAAGTAAGGCCCTATTTTCAACTGATGGTATCCTGTTACAAACAATGGCAAATCATTGAGCTTGGCAAAAACAGCAGCATGCATTAGCGGAAACAATTGATTCCCTAATCCTGCTTTGGGTAATTTGCAAACAACATGACTCATGTCAACAATCGATTGTTTTTATTGTAAATTTCAATTTATTAGCTGAGCTTCAATGGCCTCCGCAATCACTGTAAAATTATAATCAGCAATGATTCTTTTAGATTCGATTTTCATTTTTCCAATCAATGATTTGTCTTCAATCATTTTTTTAATTGCCGATTCTAGCATAGGTTGATTGCCCGCCTGAAATACAAACCCATTGACGCCTTCTTTTGCAAGTGTAGCCGCACAACCACATTTGTCACTAACAATAATGGCTTTGCCGTTTGCCATGGCCTCATTTACTGCAAGCCCCCAAGATTCTCCCGGCCCGGCTGATGGAAGCACAAAAACATCCGCCATCTGATAAACAGCTGGCATTTCAGATTGATTGCAGAAATCAATGAAATGTACTTGTTTGTTGCCTTTTGTTGAGGCTTTCAAGTGACTTTCTATTTCACCGTTACCAACAAAAACGAGATGAACTTTTTTTTCCATCGCAATAGCAATAAAGGAGTTTAATAAAATGAAAGGGTCTTTTTTATTTTCCAACTTACCGGCAAAAAGAAAAACCAAATCGTCTTTGGTGATTCCTAAAGAAGCTTTTAGATCTTCACCCAAATTGATAATTCCATTATTGTCGGCTGAAAATCTTTGATTGTCTATGGCATGCGGAGCAAAAAATAATTGATTGGGTTTTAATCCTGATGCGAGATAATATTGATAATTACTTTGGCCAACATAAAAGGCCTTGTCCACATGGCGATAAACCCATTTGAGAACCATTTTTTTGATAAATGACTTAAGAAAATCTGAATGATCTAAAAGGTGAGAATCCCCACGAAAAATAACAGGTATGCTCCCCTTAAAATACCTCATCACTTTATAATGGCTTTTCAAAGGCCAACCATAAACTAAAATTGCATGTGGGTTGTATTCTTTGATAACTTTAATGATGTTGGGATTATCAATTCCATTAAAATGATGTGAGCCTTTGTCTTTAGCTATATTTTCTAAGAAAACATAATCATAACCTTTTAGAAGGTCAATATCCCACAATATTTTTTTTCCAAAACCCGGATCGTATTTTTCTTTCAATGCGTCGGTTCCCCAAGTATAAAAAACTTTAAATTCAATTAAGTTTCTTTCCTTCAACAATGCAAATAGCGGTGCATTATATTGAATGGGATGGGTAGTTATGATAGCCAGTCTTTTTTTACTTTCCATCATATGTCGCTGAGAAGTCGTTTTTTGATATGATCAAATTGATTTTCAAAATTCAATGATTTCTCAAAATCAGTTCTGGAATTTTTTGTTGCAGATACATAATTATTCATAATCGCTTTGATACATGTCTCCAAAGAATCTGCGGTACCATCGGTAAAATATGTCCATGAATATCCTGAGAGATATTTTCTAAATTGTTCATTATCGAAAAGAATCACAGGTAGTCCTGAAGCGGCATACTCATAAATTTTATTGGATGCCGTGCCCAGGGTTTTTCTAACATTGTCTGAACCCATGTATATAGCAATGCCTATATGACAAGTATTTGTTAGTGAAGGCAATTCACAATATGGTCCTAATGATTTCCATTCCAATTTGTCTGTAACCTCCAAAGATTTGGCCAATTCATTGATTTGGCTTTTGTAATGAGGCCTTACTGAACCTTTGAGTATCAATCTCAATGTTTTGCCATCAATTTTTTTTCTCAATAAACTAACCAAAGCTTCCAAGGCATGTTCTTCTCCAATCGTGCCCTGAAAAATAATTCTGATTTCATTGTTGATGAATTCGTTTTTTTCTGTTTTTCGATACACTTTAAGGGAAGGATAATTGGGAATCGAAAAATAATCTTCGGGCCTTTTCCAGTTTGGATAAAATTTCATCCGGTCATCTGAAGGCAGTGAAAAATAATTCATGTGTTTCATTGCCTTGTGTTCGTATTTCCCGGATAACCAACCCACAGAAAATCTTCTAGTCATATGTGTTCCAGGCATATCATGATTATGATACCAGAATTTCTTTTTACCATGAATGAAAAATCTGCTGATAAAAAATGAGAATAATGGAATGGCATCATAATACACAACTAGATTAGTT
>CANGEZ010000075.1 GCA_947452875.1 Chitinophagaceae bacterium | reverse complement strand
TTTTTCAACAAAGCAATTGGTAAAGACTTGTATATTCCCTTCTTTAATGGCTTTCTTTTGTCTTTAAAAATAGACAAAGCTGGATGTGAAATGCTTACATCGGCAGCAGTAAACACAGAATCCTTGAATAACTTAAGTAGATTTAAATTATTTATCTTGATAACACCTGTATTAAATACAGGATAATCTTTTTGATAATCATTCATTTTTACGAAATCAAACTTCTCTGCTAATGGTCGAAAACCAAAACTGTCTATTCTAAGATCTCTAGTTTTATTTTTGAAATTCAAATTCTGAATATGAAAACGACTTTGATTGTTTGAAATATCAACTGATGTGTGTTGAATAGAAAAATCGGGGCTTGATGACAACAATTCATAGGGGGCAAATCCATTGCTATTGTTGATTTGAATTGAAGATAGTGATGTATTTCTAATAATTATTGCCTGTGAATGCGAACTATCTTTTGAAGTCTTTAATAACAAAGTATTGGAAAATATAGTGTCAATTAAAAATTTCCATTTCATTTTAATTTGTTTGTCTCCTAAAGTAAGCTCCAAATTCTTCAATGATAAATTCATAGTTTCATCAGCAGGTAGTGATATGGAAAATTTCGGAGTCGTAAATTTCATATCCGCAAGTTGAATATTGCCATTATTCACTTGGATATTATCTTCTTTAAGAACAATATCATTTAATAGAATCGAAGATTGTATTTGATTCAAATACGGCTGAAATTTCTCATCAAATGCTACAGCATGAATTTCAGGATTATTAACAACAATACTATTAATTTTAATTTCAGGAATCTTAGGATGTACTGAATTCTCCACTCTATCTTCATAGGCTTCATTACTCGAAAAAGTAATTGATGGTTCTTGCAAGACAATATCATTTAAAAGAAACTGCTTTTTTATCAATTCATTTATATCTGTTACAAAGCCAACAATTTGGATATTTACAGCAACTCTGTTTTTTCCAATATCTGAATTCAAATGTAATCCTGTGATTGTTGAATTTTTATTGTTTTGAAAATCCAACTGATTAATCATGAGTCTCAAACCTTTATTAACCATTGAGATTTTGTTGCCTTTTAATTTTATATCGTTTACAATAATCTGTCCATTTGTTTCTGTTGCAAATTTTGATACTTCAATCTCAGGAAACACACCATTTGTAACAAATGAATTCCCTTTGATTTGAAATACTGTATTTTTTCCTTGAATTGAAGAAACCGTCAACAAAGGCCTGGGTTTTAACTTATCGGTTTTATCAGCAGAAGAATTAGCAGAAAAAGACAAAGTTGCCTTATCCCAACTCAATGATGAAAAATCAAAATGATCAGGTAAGATTTCTGACGGCTTATCAATATTAAGATTTTGGAAATAACCATGAAATAAGTTTTTATCATCAGCAACGAGTGCTTCTTTAATGAGCAAACTACTTTCATGTCCGTTGTACTTCCCTTTTTTTAGTAAGAATTGATGTTGCTTTACATTAATTTTAGCGGATTCGAAATCAACAAATATTGAAGCAGAAAGAAAATCGTTAAGCGTTCTCGATTTCAATAATCGATTGACAGGAACAGTACAATTCAAATTAGTTAATCTTACCATCTTGTCACCTTGATTCAATTGAAATTGCGCATTTCTGATTTTTAAATTTTTAACATCTGCATAATCTGTAATTTTCTGAAATGCAACCAAAACATTCAATTTCTTTTTGTCATTACCATTGTCTTTTTTTGACTTGAGATGCAAATCAAGCTCCGGATTTATCAACTCAATATCATTGGCTACAATTTTTCGATTGGCCAATAAATCAATCCAAGAAATATTGTTAATAGCTAAGGAAGACATGCTGATGTCTTTGAATTCATTTGTTTGTATTTTTTTTGCAGGTGAAATTTTAAAGTTCGAAAGAAATATTTTTTCATTTACAAAATGAATACTATCAAATTTCACCAGATAGCTACTATCAGGATCATACGCTTGATAACCAATTATACCCAGATCAAAACTTCCAACCTTAATGGCACTATCAGGATGATCAATAACAGACACATCGTGCATGGAGAAGTCTGTTCTCTTGATTTGATAACTGGAAATTTTCGAATCTGATTTAGTTTGTATCTCTATCGCTGCATTGTCAACACCGATATAATCAAGGTTGAAATTTCCAAGCAGATATTTCATCAACACAGTAAATGAATCTCTGCTCATGGCATGAGCCAACATTCCATCTGCTTTATTTTCCTTAATTGAGGTCTTTAAAATAATCTTAGGTTGAATGCAGTATGCGCTATCTGCATCAAGAATATTATCCTGTGTCAACTTTTTAAAATCTACATTAGTAAATTTAAGGGTATCAAAATAGCCTGAGAATGAATTGAACTCACTGTTGTTTTTTTTGCTGTATATAAAGCAGCTATCTAATTCAATTGTTTTTTTACTAGAATTGATTCTCAATCGACTATAACTGATTTGTTGATTTCCGCTTGCTAGTGTTATTTTTTGATGAGAAGAATAGAACTTTATCCGATCTGAAAAAAAGAAACGATCATCTTTATTAAGGTTAGCTGTTTTATGTAAATTATCAATTAAAAAATAAAAATCTGTAACTGTAACCTTTTTTCGTTCAGGGTGAACTTTATCTTCGATTGAGAAAGCACCAGAGTCAAGCAAACAATATTTAATGCTCAATTTATCCAATGTATGATTTAAAGAGTTGTATACTTTTCCCATTTGCTGGGGCAATGAAAACTTTTCTTTTTTTTCTTCTCTCCATTGTATAACTGAAATAGAAGGTCTTTTGAAAGTAATAGAATCAATGTATAATTTCCTGTCTAACAATAAAGGTCTTACAGAAGCAAGTTCTAACAACATTGTATCCACTGTGATATTATATGTTGAGTTCTGATGAACAGTATCTAATGTGGTTATATGTGCATCAACGATGGTGATTCTTAATTCACGAGGATTGAATCGGAGTTTCTTCATTTCAATCTTCATCGTCCCTTTGGTATAGTGTGTAACAATTTCCTTTACAATTTTCTCAGCATTGAATATAAAAACCAAATAAGAAATTATCAGCAATGCCAGCATTGACAGTAATCCAACAACAAATATTTTTATTATTTTTTTTACCACTTTTTGTAAAGCTATTTAAGCTAATTAGAAAGACAATTAATTATACTTTTGATTTGTCCTTCTCTTTTTTATCAATTCATAAATTGAGTATATAATTAATGATAAAATAATAAAGATCAAAAGATTTCCGAAAGAGAATGTAACGTTATCAATTGTTCTTGGCATTCTTATATATTCAAGAACTGGATTGGCTATAAAATGAAACAAGTTCAAATTAATCAAGAAAGCAATCACCCAATACAATATTGCTGCAAATATCAAATATCGCCTGATTCGAAAATGGAATGCAAGCAATTCTAGTTTGAAATTAATTTTCTTTCTGTAAAAATAATCGCCTGTCATTAAAATATAATCGCCTATGCCATTAATAGCAAAATGAAGCATAAGCATGAAAAACAATCCTTC
Source organism: Chitinophagaceae bacterium (assembly GCA_947452875.1). Taxonomy (GTDB): domain Bacteria; phylum Bacteroidota; class Bacteroidia; order Chitinophagales; family Chitinophagaceae; genus Ferruginibacter. The sequence continues at coordinate 4,827 of CANGEZ010000075.1, read as the reverse complement.
AAAGGCTGCAAGTGTAATATTTTTAGATAAAATAAAATTCCCGTTTAGATTAAAAAGCCAACCCAAAGAAATCAATATCATTAATGAATATAACACTGCAATTAACAACGAACGATGATTTTCGACATGTTGCCTTACCCATTTCAAAAGTTTATAAAATATAGGCAAGGTCAAAATCGATAATGAGAATATAATCCGGTCAACCAAGGTAACTGTAATGATTAAATTATCAACTTTCAAAAACACATAAAAAATCAACAATCCAAAAACATGTGATTTTTTTAATGATTTATTTTCTTTTGAAACAATTGTCATTACTGAAAAAGCAATGGTCATAAAAAGCATATCCAACAATAACATCGGAGGATAATGAAACAGCAAAGGTGCAAGTACAAGCATGATGGTAGGTGCCATTAATGCAGTATGATTGTGAACATATCGAAAATGCTGGGTGTAAATAGTGCCCTCATTTTTTCGGTATATTTTTTTCACATACCACAAAGGAAGAAAAGCAAAAATCAACACGACGACTCTTAAGAAAATCAAATCCCATAAAGAAGCTTTGGAGTAGCTTAACAATAAATCTACTTTTTGTCGACATGTTGCTTTAAAAGTTGGCCAAAATGAAGGATAATTATTTTCAGCAAGATGCAGAAATGAAAGTTCTTCCGGATGCAAGAGATTTTTGGTGATATTATCCATCTCTCGATTGATCATTATATCTTCTTCATTTGCACTTAAAATAATGTAAGTACAAAAGGAAATATTAAGGGCATATGCCTTTTGTAAAAGCACAATTTTGTTTTTCAAACTATCCAAACTCAATAAAAGTTTTTTGAATTGAGCAGCATTTTCAAAACTTGCAATAGTATCATTTAAAACGGTATTGACTAACGAATGATTTGACAATGCATCAATCAGTTGTCGTTGATGAATAAGAATACCATCTGTCTTCTTTAATTTTTTATCAAATCGATTTGCCTGCTCAATCAGTAATCCAAATTGATTTCTGAGGTTGTAAAAATTCCTGAGATTAGATTGGGTTTCAATTAAAATGTGATTTAATTTGAGATTATTGAAATCTTCATTTAAGCCATATATTTCTTTTTCTAAAATTGAAGGATCAGAAATTTTGCTTAAAGTTTTTGAAGTATTGAATATAATTTTAGTGGTGTACCCATTCCATTCTGTTAACGATTTCAATGCCGGCAAATGAACTTCGATTGAAACTGTTGATTGTGCAAAAAGTGAATTTGTAAAAACAAAAAAAAGCAATATAAAAGTTGTTATGTTTTTATAAACCAATGTAATATTTATTTTCAAATTCATAAATGTATTAGTTCATTAAACAGCTACATTGAAATCTCTTAGCGCATCGTTCAAACTTGTTTTCAAATCTGTGCTAAGTTTTCTTTTGCCTATAATCAAAGCGCAACTTACATTGTATTCTCCTGCAGGAAATTTTTTAGAATAACTTCCAGGTATCACGACACTTCTTTCTGGAACAAAGCCTTTCATTTCAATTGGCTGTTCTCCGCTCACGTCAATAATTTTTGTAGATTGAGTTAATACCACATTTGCTCCCAATACCGCTTCCTTACCAACTCTCACGCCTTCTACTACGATACATCTGCTGCCAATAAAACAACCATCTTCAATAATCACAGGACTTGCTTGTAAAGGTTCGAGAACACCACCAATACCAACGCCGCCACTCAGATGGACATGCTTTCCGATTTGAGCACAGCTACCCACAGTTGCCCATGTATCCACCATTGTACCTTCATCAACGTAAGCGCCAATGTTCACATAAGATGGCATTAAAACTACATTTTTAGCAAGGAACGCACCATAACGTGCAACAGCATGTGGCACGGCACGAACACCCAATTCTTTGTAATTGGATTTCAATTTCATTTTGTCATAAAATTCAAAAGGCGGCAAGTGATGCGTTTCCATAGGCTGAATGGCAAAGTACATAAGGATGGCTTGTTTTACCCACTCGTTTACTTTCCAATTATCTCCATCAGGTTCCGCAGTTCTCAATCTTCCTTTATCTACTTCTTCTATAACTGCTCTTACTGCATCTGCATATATTGATTGTTGTAATAATTCCCTGTTAGCCCAAGTTGCTGCTATTAATTGTTGCATAATTTAATTTTGAGCACGAATATAAATAATTGTTGTGATGAGCACCCAACATACGGTATGTTGTTTGTAAATAACACTATTTTTGCAACTGAAAATCATCAACATGAATATTGGATTTGATGCCAAAAGAGCTTATCATAATGGAACGGGTTTGGGCAATTATAGTCGAACACTCGTTACAGATTTAAGCGCGCTATACCCAGAGCATCAATATTTTTTATTCAATCCAAAGCCTTCAAAAAGATATTCTTTACATGGAGCCAATATTCATGAGGTTCAGCCACAAAAAAAACTACACCAAATATTCAATTTCATCTGGAGAACCTTTTGGATCAAAAATGATATCATTAAAAAGAATATTGACCTCTTTCATGGATTAAGTCATGAGATTCCAATGGGTTTGAAAAAAGTAGGCATTAAAACTGTGGTCACCATTCATGATTTGATTTTTCTAAGATATCCTGAGCAATACAATCCAATAGACATAAAAATTTATTCTGCCAAATTCAAGTATGCCTGCAAACATGCAGATCATATTATTACCATAAGTCAACAAACCAAAGATGATATCATTCATTATTTTGGTACAGATAGTAAAAAGATAACTGTTTGTCATATCAGCTGCGACCGCTCTTATCAATTAACTGTTTCAGAAGCAGAAAAGTTGCGTGTGAAAAAGATGCTGAATTTACCTGATGAATTTATGCTTTATGTAGGTTCAATCATCGAGAGAAAGAATCTATTGGGAATATGCAAAGCAATGACGTTGATAAAAAATGAAATTCGTTTATCCCTTGTAGTTATTGGAAGAGGAAAAAAATATAAAGAGAAGGTTAAGGCACTTGCAAAGGAAAATGAGATTTCAGATAGGTTGATATTTTTATCAGAAAATGAAAATCAATCAGAAGAATACATTTCTGGATCTTGCTTTCCAGCTATTTATCAAAGTGCGAAATTATTTATTTATCCATCAGTTTTCGAAGGCTTTGGCATTCCTGTCTTAGAAGCACTTTTCAGTAAAACGCCTGTAATCACATCTAATATTTCTAGCCTACCAGAAGTGGGCGGAAATGCAGCCTATTATGTGAACCCAGAAAATCCTGCAGAGATTGCAGAAGGCATTAAGAAAATCATCAATGATAAAGATTTTACAGAAAAGATGAAGAGTGATGGCTTGTTGCAAGCCGACAAATTTACTCCCGAGAAATGCGCTGCAAGTGTTATGGATGTCTATAAAAAAATAGTATGATGTACAAATTCGATATTGAAAATTGCATTAACGTATTATCATCAGGCGGATTAATACTTTATCCAACAGATACAGTTTGGGGTATTGGCTGCGATCCAACGAATGAAGAAGCTGTTTCAAAAATCTATAGACTCAAGAACAGAAATGAAAGTAAAAGCATGATTATTCTTGTTGCTGAAGAAAAAGATATTTTAAATTATACCAACGCTCATGAATTGAAAATTTATGATTATATCAAAGGCATTCATAAGCCTACAACAGTAATTTATCAAAACGCAATTCACCTTGCTCCTAACCTAATCAATTCCGACGGCTCTATTGGCATAAGAATTGTGAAAGATGATTTCTGCCAGGAACTCATCAAAGCTTTTGGAAAACCTATTGTATCCACTTCGTCTAATGTTTCTGGTTATCCTGCTCCGGCTATGTTTACTGATATAGATATTTTAATTAAAGATGGGGTTGATTATATAGTACAACACAGGCAGGAAGAACAAGTGCCCGGAATACCGAGCACTGTTATTAAAATGAATGAAGATGGAACTTATGAAGTAATGCGTCCTTGATTAAAATATTCTCAATCCTATTCCCAAATGTATAACCTGAGATTTCCATTTTTCCGAACTCTCAGTAATATCATTAATATTACTTAATCCTATCTGATACCTGCCATAGATTTTAATTTTCGAAAAATTAAACTGAACACCGGCAATCAGAGAGAAGTCTCCAGTTTTAAAAGCACTGTTCACATTATTTTTGACTGATAAATTTTTATCGACAATGATTCCATAACGCGGACCAACTTGTATTACCATCTTCTCCCCGGATTTAATATTCATTAATAAAGGAATATTCAAGTACCCGAATTTCAATTTAGATAACGCAATAGAATTGTAAGTAGTAGAAAATGAAGTACCGGTATCAAGCTTAACCGCACTATAATATAATTCAGGTTGGAATGTAATTGATTTACTCAATTTTAATTCTGCAAAACCACCTAGATGATAACCAAAAGCAAATTTTTCACTGAAGCTGGCACCATTTATTTTTTGCATATCTGTACCAAATTTCACGCCCATGTGAAAATCTTGAGACATGCCGCAGAAGCTACTTGCAATGAATAATGTGATTAGAACTATTTTTTTTGTCATGGGAATATTTTTTTAAGGTAAAAGATTAGATTGTAAAGGTAACATAATATATCAATTGCCGAATGATGGAATAACTGCAAAAAAAACATTGAAATAATGAAAAAAAGGTTGTCGTAAAACACTTAACAATTATATATTTCTAGAAAAGCTATGAGAAACAGAAATAAAACTGTAGCTTTGCGGCGACAATTAATAAACTGAGAATTACATGACATGCTCAGTTGCTGTTGATAGCAGGTTGATATTCATCATTACTTCTGAGATTTTCTCTCCCAA